>DATAGA010000465.1:0-4320 GCA_036257215.1 Myxococcota bacterium | reverse complement strand
CGAGCGAGGGATCGTCGAGCGCGGGGGACAACAGGCGCAGCACGCCGGCGTCGGGCCGCAGCGGGTCGAGGTTCACGCGCGTGCGCTCGAGCAGGCGTTCGACCGGCTGCGGCCCGCGGCTGCCGTCCGCAGCGCGCGCGGTCGCGTTCGCGCTCCCCAGGTCGACGGTCGCCTGGCTGCCCTGGGTGAAGAGCGCGGTGTCGGAGGAGTCCGGCGGGCCGCCGGCCGGGCTCCAGTTGTCCTCGTCGGTGAACGCGCCGGACGTGCCGCCGATCCAGACGAACTCGTCGGCGTCGGGGGGCTCCGGCGTCTCGACGACGCTCACGCTCGCGCTCCACTGGGTGACGCTCGTCGGCTGCCCGGTGTCGAGGCTCGAGCTCCCGCCGATCGCCAGGCTGGCGCACGACGGCGACTCGTCGGTGTCGTCGTTCAGCACGCCGCTGAGCCCGCCTCCCATGCCGGTCCCGAGGTTCGAATCTTCGCCCTCGAGGTCGACGGAGTCGCCGTTCGCGTCGCAGCAGAGCGTCGCGAAGACGTTGGTCGAAGCGTCGCCGCTGGCCTGCACGTTGCCCGAGACCGACATCGTGAAGGTCGCCCGCTGATCCGAGCAGATCGAGATCGTGAAGCCGTTCCCGGCGCCCGCTCCGGTCTGGGGGTTGGGCTCGCCGTCCTCGTCCTCCGTGCAGCAGTGCTCGATGTCCGTGGTGCCGCTGGCCGTCGCGCTCGCGCCCGTGGGCGAGGCGGTGACCGTCGCTTGCACCGCGCCGTCGGCGCGGCCGCCCTCGAGCTCTGCGTGGACGCTGCCGTCGACGTTCGGCTGGTCGGTTGCGCTGAACGGGGGCGGCGAGTCGAATTGGCCCTCGGTGGCCACGTCGGCGAAGGCTTCCGCCTCGCTGGAGACGGTCACCTCTGCGCCGACGGGCGCCCCGGCAAGGACCAGGGCGGCGACCGCCGCGGCGCCGGCCCGACCACGGCCTGCGCGAGGGCAGCGCCGCTCGGCGGGCCGAGGTGCCGGCGTCGTCTTCGCGATCAGCGCCTTCGACAAACCCGTCCTCCTCGCGTCCCTGGCGAGGGGGCGCCACGCAGCCGCGTGGCATCGCCACGAGCGCGCGATCGCAGCGAGGGGCTATCCCCGGGAGTGGGCCAGCTGGTAGAATCCCCAGCGTTTTCAGGCGCGTGCGCAGGGGGCGCCGCGAGGCGGACGGGCGTCGGCGCGTGGAGCGGAAGAGCCTGGAGCGGTTGGCGTCGGCGCCCTTCGTGGGGCGGGAAGCGCTGCTCGCTCACCTCGGCGGCGTGCTCGCCCGCGCCCGCAACGGGCGTTCGGGGTGGGTGCTGCTCTCTGGCGAGGCGGGGATCGGCAAGACCCGCTCGGCCGAGGAGCTCGCCGCGCGGGCCGCCGCGGGCGGCTTCGCCGTCCATCTCGGGCGCTGCCCCGAAACGGCCGGGGCGCCGCCCTACCGGCCGTGGGTGCAGGTGCTGCGCTCCGCCTGGCAGAGCCTTGCGGCCGCCGAGCGGGTACGGATGCGGGCCGACCTCGGCGCCGGCGCGACGCCGCTCGAGGCGCTCCTTCCGGAGCTGGCGCGCGACGGCGCGCGTGCGCGCGCTCCCGCGAGCGGCGCCGAGGCGCGCTTCCTTCTCTTCGAGTCCGTCGCGGCGTTCCTGCGCGCCGCCGGCGCCCGCACCCCCCGCCTGCTCGTGTTCGACGACCTGCAGGGCGCCGACGAGGCAACCCTCGCGCTGCTGGCCTTCTGCGCGCGGGAGCTGGCGGACGCGCGGCTCGTCGTCCTCGCGACGCGGCGCGAGCCGGCAGACGAGCCCGCCTCGGCGTCCGAAGGCGACGCGCGGATCGCGCTGGCGCGCGCGTTCGAGGAGCTCCCGGTCTCCGCGTTCGGCGACGGCGAGGTGAGGGCGTTCTTCCGCGCGCTCACCGACCGCGAGCCGGCCGATGGGTTCGTCGCGGCGGTGCGCGAGCGCACCGACGGGAACCCGCTCTTTCTCACCGAGCTCGCGCGCCTGCTCGCGCTGCAGGACCGACTCGACCCGAGCGACGCCGCGAGCGCCGAGGCGGCCGGGGTGCCCGCCGGCGCCCGCCACGTGCTCGGCGCACGCATCGCCCGGCTCTCGCCTGCGTGCCGGCGCGTCCTGGCGCGCGCCGCCGTCCTCGGCCGGGACGTGCGGCGCGATCTCCTCGAGCGCGCGCTCGAGCCCGACCTCGCGGGCTCCGTCGGCGCGCTCCTCGACGAGGCGCTCACCGCGCGGATCCTCGCGCGCGTCCCCGACGCGGTCGACACCTTCCGCTTCTCGCACCTTCGCATGCGCGATCTGCTGTACGAGGGGCTGGCGCTCGACGAGCGCGCTCGGCTCCACGCGCGCGTCGCGCGCGCGCTCGAGACGCTCCACCCGCTCGACCCCGGGCCGGTGTCGGGCGAGCTCGCCCACCACTTCCGGGCGGCGACGGCGGTCGTCGGAGCGGCGCCCGCGGCCCATTGGGCTGTCGTCGCGGGCCGCGAGGCGGCGCGCCGGCTCGCCTTCGACGACGCGCGCTCCTGGTTCGCGAACGCCCTCGCGCTGCTGGGGCAGGTCGTGCCCGACGACCAGCGCGCCGCGCTCGAGCGCGACCGCCAGGTCTGCGCCGCGCGCATCGAGCTGGCCCGCGCGTGCGAGCGCGCCGGCGACGTCGGCGGCGCGCACGCCGAGTTCCGCCGCGCCGGCGAGGCGGCGCGCCGTTTCGGGGACGCGGAGCTCTTCGCCCGCGCGGTGCTGGGCCTCGCGGGCGAGCGCAGCGGCACCGGAGCCCACGCCCCGGACCGCGAGCGAGTCGCCCTGCTCGAGGAAGCGCTCGCGCAGGTCGGACCCGAGCGGCCCGAGCTGCGCGTGCCGCTGCTCGGGCGTCTCGCCATCGAGCTCCATTGGTCGCCGACCCGCGAGCGCCGCGATGGCTTGGCCCACGAGGCGATCGCGCTGGCGCGCAGCGCGGGCGACCCGATCCAGCTCGCGCAGGCGCTGGCCGGCGCGATCTGGGCGACCTGGTCGCCGGACAACGCCGCGTTCCGGTGCGACGCGGCCAGCGAAGTGATCGCTGCCGAGGGCGCGTGCGACGACCCCGTTCCGGTGCTCGGCGCGTTCACCGCGCGGGCGGTCGCCCACCTCGAGCTCGGCGACGCCGCGGCGTTCGACGCCGACGTCGACGCCGGCGCGCGCCGCGCCGCGGAGCTGCACCTCGGTCTCTACGAGATCTACTTCCGCAGCCTGCGCGGCATGCGAGCCATCCTGAGCGGACGATTCGAAGAGGGCGAGCGGCTGGCCGGCGAGAGCCTGGCGCAGGCGCGCCGCGTCGACTCGGCGCACACGCCCGGCGTCTACGCGTCGCACATCTTGCTGATCCGGACGGAGCAGGGCCGCGCGGCCGAGCTCGAGCCCGCCTTCGCCGCGGCGGCCGAGCGCTCGCGCGCGCCGATCGTGCGCGCGTCCCACGCCTGGCTGCTGGTGCAGCTGGGTCGGCTGCCCGAAGCGCGCGTCCTGCTGCGTGGCCTCGTCGCGCGCAAGCTCGCGGACGTGCCTCCGGACTTCTTCTGGCTCGGAACGGTCGCGCTACTCGCCGACGTCGCGGCCGCGGTCGAGGAACGCCGCGCGGCGCGCGTGTTGTACGACGCGCTGCTGCCGTACGCCGATCGCGTGGTCGTGGTCGGCATGAGCGCGGGATCCATCGGCTCCGCGGCCCGGTCGCTGGGTCTCCTCGCCGCGGCGCTCGGTCGCCTCGACGACGCCGAGCAGCACTTCGAGGCCGCGCTCGAGACGAACGCGAGGCTGCGCGCGCTGCCCTTCCTCGCGCGCACGCAGGACGAGTACGCGGCGATGCTGCGCGCGCGCGGCCGCTCCGGCGACCTCGAGCGCGCGGAGAAGCTCGAGGACGAAGCGACCGCGCTGCGCGCCGAGCTCTCGCTCGGCGCGGGGCCGCTCGCGTCGGGTCCGGCAGCGCGCGACGACGTCGCGTCCGCGGTAGCTCCGCCGATCGGCGCGGGCGCCTACGCCGAGTCCCCGTTCCTGGCCCGGCGCGCCGACGACGCGGCGCCCGCGGGCCGCGTGCGGCCGGACCTCCCCCGAGACGCCCGGGAGGAACGCGACGCGGGCGGGCCGCCCGCGCAACCGGCAACGCGGCCGGCAGTCGCCGAGGGCGCCGCGGCTCCTGCGCTCGTGCGCAGCGCGGGCGGCTGGGAGGTCCGCTTCGGCGGTGCCGAGGCACGGCTGCGCGACGCCCGCGGCGTGGGTTACCTCGCGCGCCTCCTCGCCGAGCCGGAGCGCGAGCTGCACGTCTTCGAC
>DATAGA010000457.1:0-9848 GCA_036257215.1 Myxococcota bacterium | reverse complement strand
GCGACCTACCAGAACCTGGTGAAGGCCCGCGACGTCGCGGTGCAGACGGCGCAGGCGAAGATCGAGAGCCTGCGCGGCGCGATCAACGACATGCGCATGAAGCAGGCGATGGCCGAGATCCACGAGATGGCGTCGGGCATGATCTCGAGCATCGGCGGTGCTGGTGACACCCTGAGTCGCCTGCACGAGATGGTGGAAGAGGAGCGCACGAAGGCGGCGGGCCGCGCGCGGATGGCGAAGGACTCGATCGACATGTCGGGCGTCGAGGTCAAGGAGGCGGAGCTGAACGCGCTCGCCGACCAGGCGCTCGCCGACTTCGCCGCCCGCGAGGGTCTCTCGCTGCCGGAGGGCGGCACCGCGGCCGCGCCGGCGCCGCGCACGATGGGCGGCGCGAAGGACTCGTCGGAGTCCCAGAGCCACTGAGATGCCCGCACCCGAGGGCGCGCCCGCCTGGGCGGCCGAGCTCGCGCTCGCCTACGAGAGCGGCGCCCACGGCCAGTTCCTGCTGTACGGCAACGTCCACGACCGCATGGCGCTGGGCGGCCGCCTCGTGAACCTGGCCGGCTACCTCGAGAACGAGCTGCTCGCCGCGTTCCCGGTCCTGCTCAGCTACGACCTCGGCAACGGGCTCGCGATCGAGCGCGGCGGCGAGCGCGTCGAGCGGTGGGGCGGCGCGGAGCTCGCTCGGCTCCCGCGCGAGCCGCTGCCCGCGGTGCAGTGGATCAGTCGCTACCTGCGCTACGTCGGCAACCTGCGCGCGCTCGGCCGCGAGACGCCGGGCGCCGTGGCGGTGGTCGTGCGCGGAATCGACCAGATCGCGCCGGCCGACGGCGCGGGCTACGAGCACGGCAGCCTCTCGAGCGTGCTGCGCGAGTGGGCGACCGAGGCGCCGTTCCGCGACCTGCCCTTCACGAGCCTGCTCGTCGCCGACAACCTCAACGACGTCGAGCCGCAGGTCGCGTTCGACCCGCACGTGGCGCGCATCCGGGTGGCGCTCCCCGACGCTCCCGCGCTCGAGCGGGCGCTGGCGCTGCTCCAGGCGTCGCACCCGAAGGCGTTCGCACCGGGCACGAAGCTGGACGAGCTGGCCGGCGCGCTCGTCGGCGTGTCGGTGTCGGCGCTCGAGAGCCTGGTCAAGCGGCGCGGTCACACCGGCGAGGCGCTCGGCGCGGCGGACCTCACGCGCATCAAGAAGGAGCTCGTCGAGCGCGACGCCGCGGGGCTCGTCGAGTTCGTCGAGTCCAAGCGCACGCTCGACGACTATCACGGCCAGGAGCCGCTCAAGCGCTGGCTGCGCCAGGACGTCGCGCTCTGGCAGGCGGGCGACCTGAAGGCGCTGCCCATGGGCTACCTCGTGTGCGGGCCGGTGGGCACGGGCAAGACCTTCCTGGTCGAGTGCCTGGCCGGCGAGGCGGGCGTGCCCATCGTCAAGCTCAAGAACTTCCGCGAGCGCTGGGTCGGCTCGAGCGAAGGCAACCTCGAGAAGATCTTCCGGCTCGTGCGCGCGCTCGGCCGCTGCATGGTCTTCATCGACGAGGCCGACCAGACGCTCGGCCGGCGCGAGTCGGGCACGGGCGACAGCGGCCTCTCGGGCCGGCTCTACTCGATGATCGCGCAGGAGATGGCCGACGGTGCGAACCGCGGGCGCGTCGTCTGGATCCTCGCCTCGTCGCGGCCGGACCTCATCGAGGTCGACCTCAAGCGCCCGGGGCGCGTCGACGTGAAGGTGCCGATCCTGCCGACGAGCACGCCGGCCGAGAGCGCCGCGCTGGTCGGCGCGCTCGCGAAGCGCTACGGGCTCGCGCTCGACGCGGCCTCGCTCGCCGCGCTCGAGCCCCGCATGCCGACGCTGCTCACGCCCGGCGCCGCCGAAGCGCTGGTCGTGAAGGCCTACCGGCACGCGCGCACCGAGGGGACGAGCCCGGCGGCGGCCCTGCGCGCCTGCCTCGAGGGCTACCAGAACCCCGTCCCCGCCGACGTGCTGGAGGCGCAGATGCGGCTCGCCATCCGCGAGGCGACGGACCTCGCGTTCGTGCCTCCCGCCTTCCGCGCGCTCGCCGCTCCCGCCGCGGCATGAAGAAGCGGCGCTCGTATCTCGCGGCGGCGTTCAACGCGCGCCCCTTCGGCATGCCGGTGCCGCCGAACTGGTTCGCGCTGGCGGCCTTCGGGCTGCTCGGCGCGCTCGTCGACCCCGGCTTCTACCTGATGGGCGCCGGCGTGGAGGGGCTGTACCTGTGGGCGCTCTCGCGCAACCCGCGCTTCCGCGCCACGGTGGACGCCTCGGCGCGCCAGCAGCCGGGCTGGGACTCGCGCTACGAGGCGCTGGTCGAGCCGCTCGGCGGCGAAGCGCGCGAGCTGCAGGCGGAGATCGAGCGCGAAGCGGCGGAGATCGTCGAGCTCCTCACGCGCAGCGGCGCCCACGAGCAGCAGGTCGGGCAGGTGCGCCAGATGGCGTGGCTGCACCTGCGCCTCCTCGCCGCGCGCGAGTCGCTGCGGTCGGTGCTCGCCTCGGCCGACCGCGAGCAGCTCGAGCTCGCCGAGCAGGAGCGCAAGAGCGAGGCGCGCCTGCGCCGGGGAGACGCCGACGACGAGCTGCGCCGCAGCCTCGAGCAGCAGCTCGAGGTGATCAAGACCCGGCGCGCCGCGCACGCCGACGCGGCTCGCCGCTGCGAGCTCGTCGACGCCGAGCTCGAGCGGCTGCGCCAGCAGATCTCGCTCGTGCGCGAGCAAGCGCTCCTCGCGACCGACGAGCAGAGCGTCGCCGCGTCCGTCGACGCGGTGTCGGCCTCGCTGAACGAGGCGAGCCGCTGGCTGAAGGACCAGCGCGAGATCTTCGCCGGACTCGACGCGCTCGCCGACGAGGCGCCGCCGCCCGAGCTGCTCCAGCCGCGCGCCCGCTCCGGACGCCGGCGCGAGCGCGAGTCCGAGTGAGCACGACAACGGACGGGGTCGCGCGCGCGCCCCGCGTGGGAGGACGGCCATGATCCGCGTCGATCGCCGCCGCGCCGAGCGCGGCTCGGCCCTCGGGAACGTCATCACGCTGCTGCTGCTCGTCGGGCTGATCGGGCTGGGCGTCTACCTCTGGCTCGGACAACAAGGCGGGCGCGGGCGCCTCGCACCGGCGGAGACCCGGACGGACGCGCGAGAGGCGACGGACGCGGCGGATGCGGACGACGAGCCGCGGGCGGAGGGCGCCGCGCCCGAGCCGATCGAGCCGGTGGACGGGACGCCCGTGCTCGAGGCGGCGGCGCCCTACGCGCCGCGCGACGGCGTGATCCAGATCGACATCAGCGAGTACGCCGGCTACGGCGGGCTCGTCGTCGCAAACGGCGGGCTCGAGCCGAGCCCCGACTCCTTCTTCGCGAAGGAGTACGGCTTCCAGGTGCGCATCTCGATGAGCGAGAGCGAGACCTGGTCGCCGCTCAACAACGGCCGCCTCGCCGCGACGGCGACGACGGTCGACGTCCTGCCGGTGCTCGGCCGCCAGTTCGAGGCAGTCGTGCCGGTGCAGATCGGCTACTCCCGCGGCGCCGACATGGTGGTCGTGGACCGCGGCGTTCCGTCCGTGAACGCGCTGGCCGGGAAGGTGCTCGCCGCGTCCCAGTTCAACGAGAGCGAGTTCTTCATCCGCTACCTGGCGCAGGAGGCGGGGGTCCCCGTCGCCGTGCTGCGCGACCTCGACGCGCGACCTCCGGCCGGCGCGCTCGGGCTCGTGTTCTACGAGGACGCCTTCGTCGCCTGCGACGCCTACGAGCACGAGCTCGGGCGGCCGCGCCCGCGCCTCCAGGGCTGCGTCGGGTGGACGCCGCGCACGGACGAGGTGGTCGAGGCGTCGAACGGCGCGGCGAAGGTGCTCGTCTCGAACAGGAACCTGCTCGTCGTCGCGGACGTCCTGGCGGTCAACAAGGGCTTCGCACAGCAGCAGCCCGCCATGGTCGCGGGCCTCGTGCACGGCGTGCTGGAAGGGAACCGAAGGCTGCGGGAGGAGCCCGACGCGCACCTCGCGGTCGTCGCGCGGGCGTTCGGCTGGACCCCGGCCGAGGCGCGCGAGGAGCTCGGCCGCGTGCACCTCGCGAACCTCCCCGAGAACCAGGCGTTCTTCAGCGGCACGATCGACGCGGCCGGCTCGTTCGGCGGCATCTTCCAGTCGTCGGTTCTCGCGTACGGACCGCTGCTCAAGAACCCGCCGGACCCCGCGCGCTTCGCGGACACCAGCCACCTCGACGCGCTCGCGAAGCGCGGCCTCTACGCCGAGCAGAAGATCGCGATCGCGCCGATCCGGACGACGGGCCAGGGCTCGCTCGAAGGCGATCCCCTCCTCAGCAAGGACATCCGCTTCTTCTTCGAGCCGAACTCGGCGATCCTCGACAAGAAGGCCCCGCAGAACCTCGAGTACCTGGACACCATCAAGCGGTTCCTCCAGGTGAGCCCCGGCTCGACCGTGCTCCTGCGCGGCCACGTCGACAACCTGCGCGTGCCCGAGTTCCGCCAGCAGGGTGGCGAGCAGCTCGTGAAGAGCATGGCGCTCAAGGCCATGGAGCTCTCGCGCCAGCGCGCGCTCGCGGTGAGCGAGGCGCTGCGCGAGCGCCACCGCGACCTCGACGCGTCGCGGATCGAGGTGGTCGGGCGCGGCTGGGAGGAGCCGGCCGGCTCGGACAGCGACAAGAACCGCCGCGTCGAGGTGCAGTGGTTCACGCTCGAGTGAGCGGCCGCCGCGCGCGGCGGCCGAGGAGGCAGGCGATGAGCGACGCGGGCGTGGCCGTGGTGGTAGAGGTCGGCGCAGCACGGGGGCTCGGGGCGACGCTGTGCCGGCGCTTCGCGCGCGAGGGCCTGCACGTCGTCGTCGCGGGGCGGACCGAGGCGCGGATCGAGACCGTGGCCGCGGCACTGCGCGAAGCGGGCGGCGCGGCGACCGCGGTGCCGACGGATACGACGTCGGAGGCCGAGGTGCTGCGCCTCTTCGAGCGCGCCGACGCGCTCGCGCCGGGACGGCTGGAGCTCGTCGCGTTCAACGCCGGCAACAACGCGATGAAGGACTTCCTCGAGATGGAGGCGTCCTTCTTCGAGAGCGTCTGGCGGGTGGCCTGCTTCGGGGGCTTCCTCACGGGCCGCGAGGCGGCCCGCCGCATGGTCGCGCAGGGAAGCGGCACGCTGCTCCTCACGGGTGCGAGCGCGTCGCTTCGAGGCGGCCGCCGTTCGGGGCCTTCGCCGCCGCGAAGGCGGGCCTGCGCTCCGTGGCGCAGACGGCGGCGCGCGCCTACGGCCCGCGCGGCGTCCACGTCGCGCACCTCGTCATCGACGGCGGCATCGCGGGCGAGCTGCTCGAGCACTTCCCCGCCTTCGTGCAGGCCAAGGGCGAGGACGGCCTGCTCGACCTCGAGGCGATCGCCGACGCCTACTGGATGCTCCACCGCCAGCACCGGACGGCCTGGACCCACGAGCTCGACCTGCGCCCGTTCAAGGAGCCGTTCTAGGCGTCGCATCCGCCCGGGCTTCGATGCCGGCGGCGAGCAGCGCGGCGCGCATCGCGACCAGCCGCTCCGCGATGCGGCCGTGCGGCGGCTCGCGGCGGCCGCGGTACCACTCGAGGTTCCTGGTCACGAGCCACGGTCGCTCGAGCGACCAGCGTTCCCAGAGGCGCAGGGCCGCGGCGGAGTCGAAGCCCGCCGCTGCGCAGAGGCCCAGCGCGAGGCGGTCGGCCGCGAGCTCCTGACGCGGGTACGCGCCCAGGGGATCGCCGAGCACGAGGTGGGCGATCTCGTGGGCGATCACGGCGGCGAGCTCGTCGTCGCCTCGCGCGAAGCGCACGAACAGCGTGGTGACGTAGCCCTCTCTGCCGCGCCTCTTCCCAGTCGAGGCCTCGACGCCGAAGTCGAGCGCGAGCCAGGCGTCGCAGCCGATCTCGACGGGCAAGCCGACGTCGCGTTCCGCGCTGCCGCGTCCGATGCGCAGCACGAGCTCCCCGGAGCGGACGTGCCGCAGGGCCGCCTGCAGCTCGCGCGTGCGGCCGACCGCTCGGCCGTTCAGCGCCAGGATGCGGTCGCCGCGCTCGAGCCCCGCGCGGGCCGCCGGGGAACCGGGCGCGACGCCGACGACGGTCGGCGCCTCGCCGACGCCGAGCTTCTCGAGCAGAGCCTCCCAGAACGTGCCGAGGTCGTCGTCCCGGATCCGCTGGAGCAGGTAGGCCCCGAGCAGGGCGCTCGTCGCGTCGCCGCACAGGGTCGATCCGGCGGCCCGGAGGCGATGAGCAATGGACGCGACGCGCTCGACGTCCGCCAGGTACGCCGCGACCGCCTCGGCGCCTAGCTCGGTGCGTGCAGTCTCGGCGCGCTCGGGCGGGACGGCGGGCGCGCCGAGCCGCGCCTGGCACGCAACGGTCAGGGCCACGAGCGCCGCCGCAGCGGCGAGACGCGTCACGTGGGCGGCTCGGGCGCGAGTGGCACCCCGCGCTCGCGCTTTGCGCGGATCTCGCTCACCGCGCTGCGCAGCGCGATCGCGCGTTCGGGCGAGCCGGGATGGCTGTACCAGACGCGCTGGTCGAGCGAGAACGGCACGGTGCGCCCGAACCGCTCCCAGAAGCCCGGGGCCACGGAGATGTCGTAGCCCGCTCGCGCGGCCAGGTAGAGCCCCAGGTAGTCCGCGTCCTGCTCGTACACCGGTCGGCTCCAGACGTGCCCGAGCACGTGGTGGGCGACCTCGTGGCCGAGCACGACCGCGAGCTCGTCGTCGCGCGCGGCGAAGCTCAGCATGCCGCTCGTCACGAGCAAGACGCCGGACTGTGTCGCCCAGGCGTTCTCGACGTCCGCGAGCATCACCGCAGCCGGGCTGAAGCAGCCCTCGACGAACGGCAGCTCGAGCTCGAGTCGCCCTCCTTCCCGCTCGGCGACGATGCGCAGCGGCCCGCGCTCCGTCCTGGCTCGCCGGCCGACGAGGCGGGCAGCGCGGTTGATGCGCCGGCCGTTGACCTCGAGGACGCGATCTCCGGCGAGCAGACCTCCGGCGTCGCCGGGGAAGCCGGGCTCGACGTGCAGCACGCGGACCGCGTCGTCGACGCCCGACTCGCGGGCCGCGACGTCTCGCAACGACTCGGGAACTTCCTCCCGCGTAGCGGCGACGACGCCGAGCACGGGGCTGCGCTTGTCACCGCAGAGATCGAGTCCCTGCACGCGGATCGGCTCGTGCACGCGCAGCAGCCGGCGTTCGAGCTCCAGCAGGTGCGCCCACGCGGCGCTCTGGAGGCGCTCGACCTCGGCGCGCACTTCGGGGGCGAGGTCGCCGGACGGGGCTGCGGGGCAGGGCACCGCGAGCACCAGGGCCACGATGGCTGACGGGAGGGCCGGCGGCCGCACGGGGCGCACCCTACCACGACGCTGGCTCCATGCGCAGGAAATCCGCGAACCCGCGAACGGACCGCCACCTGCTCCATCGGTTGCGTATGGATGAGCGCGCCCCGGGAGCGTCCCGTTTCGTCTGGATCCGATCCCCCTCCGGTGTTACACTTGGTTGTGGCGCCAGGGAGACTGCGAGTCTCCCGCGCGGTTGCGCGGTCCCCTCCGAGAAGTCGGACGGACCGGAGGGGCGTGAACGCAGCTCCCTGAGCCACAGAGGAGATGCTCTGATGGACTTCGGGACTCTGCTGCTGCTGTTCGGTTTCTCCTACGGAATCGGTGTTTTCTGGTACGACCTGCTGCCGGCGAAGCTCGCGGAGAAGCCGTGGCGCGTGGCCGCCTACCCCTTCATGGGGATCGTCCTCGCCCACGCCCTGATGCCCGCCGAGTACCACGGCCCCGCCTTCGGCTCGCTGCACGTGGTGCCCGCGCTGTTCGGCAGCCTCGTGGCCGTCGTGGTCGACTGCCTGGTGACGAGCTACCGCCACCCGGCCGCGATCGTGGCGCCGGAGGTCCACGCCCGCGCGTAGTCGCGCGACCCGCGACGGGACACCCCTGCCGTAGGGGTGTCCCCAGCGGACGCGCCTCGGGCCCGCGAGACCGCCGTTCGATAGCCTCGCCGCCATGAGCGACGCCCTCGCGACCCTCGTCGTAGTCCCGCGCGACCACTTCGGCGACACCGAGGAGTCGCTCGAGAGCGTCCTCGCGCACACCGAGCGGCCCTACGAGCTCGTCGTCGTCGACGGCGGCTCGCCGCGCGCGGCCGCCGCGTACCTGCGCTCCGCGCAGGCGCGCGCCGGCTTCCGGCTCGTGCGCACCGAGCACCCGCTCTCGCCCAACCAGGCGCGCAACCTCGGCGCGGCGGGCGTGGCCACCCGCTACGTCGTCTTCCTCGACAACGACGTCGTGGTGGCGCCGGGCTGGCTGCCGCCGCTCGTCGCGTGTGCCGAGGAGACGGGCGCGGCGCTCGTGGGACCCGCGGTGTTCGAGGGCCGCCCGCTCCACACGCGGGTGCACTTCACCGGCGGCGAGGCGCGCGTCGAGCCCGCCGCTTCGGGCGGGCGCGGACACCTCGTGGACCGGATCCACAAGGACGACCCGCTCGGCGAGCGGCGGCGCACGGGCTGCGCCGAGTTCCACTGCGTGCTCGTCCGCACCGCCGACTTCGCGCGCCTCGGCGGGCTCGACGAGCGCCTGCTCAGCACGCGGGAGAACATCGACTTCTGCATGGCCGTGGCCGCGGCGGGCGGCTCGATCTGGCTCGAGCCGCGCTCGCGCATCACGTACCTGCCGCCGGATCCCCTGCGCGCGTCGGACGTGCGGTACTTCGCGCTGCGCTGGAGCGACGCCTGGGACCGCGCGAGCTTCGAGCACCTGCGCGACAAGTGGAACCTGGTCGAGGACGCCTACTTCGAGGAGCAGTACCGGATCCTCGGCTGGCGCCGGCGCGAGATGCTGATGGAGCGCGGGCTGCTGCGCTGGCTGCCCGCGACGCGCCTGCGGATCGCCGCCGAGAGGGCGCTGCGGCCGCTCGAGCGCGTCGTCAACGGCTGGTGGGCGCGCCGCGAGACGCCGCGCATCGGAGCGCTGGCCGGGGCGCGCGCGCGGGGCGCGGCCACGCCGGCCGCTGTGCCGCCCCGGCCGCCCAGCTAGCCGGCCCTTCGTCGCGCGCTCCGCTAGGGCGCGCAGCTCGCGTTCGTCACGCCGTCGTCGAAGGCGTCGCAGTCCACGACGAGGCGCGAGTTCGCCTCCAGGAGCAGCTCGCACGCGCGGCAGCGGGTCATCTGCACCGAGCAGGCCGCGAAGTCGAGCAGGTGCGACGGGCTGCAGCCCGGGAAGATCTCGGCCAGGTCCACTCCCTCGCAGCGCGACGCGGCCCGGTGCAGCAGCTTCTCCTGGCTCTTTCGGATGCGCGCGCTGCCCGCGAGCCGCTCCACCAGGAAGGCGCTCAGGTCGGCGTCGCTCGTCGCGGGGGTGGTGCCGCGGCCCTCGAGCTTCATCGACTGCGCGTGCCGGATGTCGCTCCAGATCGCGTCGAAGAGCGCGTTCGTCCGCTTCAGCACCTCGCGCTGGCAGACCGCGGCGCGGCGCGCCTCGCGCGCCGAGAGAGCCGCCGCCGGCGCGCCGAAGACGTCGCGCACGAGGGCCGCGGGCAGCTCGCTGGCGGCCGGGAGGCCCGACAGGCGGTCGTCGCCGAGCGCGAGCGCGGGCGGATCCGCGGGCGAGCACGCCTGCGTCTCGGACAGCGCGAGCTTCTGCTCGGCCTCGGCCACGCGGCCGGGCAGGTCGGCGAGCAGGCAGGCGTCGAACGCGGCCGGCGCGGACCCGAGCTTGCCCTTGGCCGCCGCGGAGAGGCACTCCTCGTGGTTTCGCGTCTGGGCCCGCGCCACGCGCGCGACGCCGCTGTTCACCTCGAGGATGCAGCCGATCTGGTCGGGGCTCTGCGGCGGCTCCTCGATC
>DATAGA010000313.1:0-4042 GCA_036257215.1 Myxococcota bacterium | reverse complement strand
GAGGCCGAGCTCGATCCCGGGCTCGAGGTCTGGGTCACGCGCGACCCGTATTCGGGCCGCAAGGCGCAGCTGCCGCGCGGCGCCGAGGACCTGGACGCGGCCCTCGCCGACCGAAGCCCCGCCGACCCGGACCGCTCGCTGCGGAGCGCTCTCTGCGCCGGCGACGACCTCTTCTACATCTACACCTCCGGCACGACGGGCCTTCCGAAGGCGGCGCGCTTCAGCCACATGCGCTTCTACGTGACCGGCGCGACGGGAGCGTTCGCCGTCGGGCTCAAGCGCACCGACGTCCACTACTGCGCGCTCCCGCTCTACCACAGCGCGGGCGGCGTCATGCAGGCCGGCGCCGCGCTCCTGACCGGCGCGACGCTCGCCCTGCGCCGGCGCTTCTCGGCGAGCGCGTTCTGGGACGACGTGCGCGAGTTCGACGCGACGCACTTCCAGTACATCGGCGAGTTCTGCCGCTACCTGTTGAACCAGCCGCCCCGCCGCAACGACAAGGACCACCGCATCCGCGCCATCATCGGGAACGGGCTGCGCGCGGACGTTTGGGCGCCGTTCCAGGAGCGCTTCGCGATCCCCCGCATCGTCGAGTTCTACGGCGCGACGGAGGGCAACGCGCCGATCATGAACTTCGAGAACAAGGTGGGCTCGGTCGGTCGCTATCCGTTCAAGGCGATCAGCAACGCCCGGCTGGTGCGCTACGACGTCGAGGCGGACGCGCCGGTGCGCGACGCGCGCGGCCTGTGCGTCGAGTGCAAGCCCGGCGAGGTCGGCGAGCTGCTCGGCCGCATGCCCGAGCGCGCGGACGACGCCCGCGGCCGCTTCGAGGGCTACACGTCGAAGGAGGCGACGGACCGCAAGGTGATGCGCGACGTCTTCAAGCCGGGCGACGCCTGGTTCCGCTCGGGCGACCTGCTGCGCCAGGACGCGCAGGGCTTCTTCTACTTCGTCGACCGGATCGGCGACACCTACCGCTGGAAGGGCGAGAATGTGTCCACCCAGGAGGTCGCGGAGGCGCTCGCGGCGTACCCGGGGCTCGCCATGGTGAACGTCTACGGCGCGCGCGTCGAGGGACACGACGGCCGCGCCGGCATGGCGGCGCTCCAGCTCGCGCCGGGCGAGTCGTTCGAGGGCGAGCGCTTCTTCGCCCACGTCGACGGCGCGCTGCCGCGCTACGCCGCTCCGCTGTTCGTTCGCCTCCTCGCCGACGTCGAGATGACGGGCACCTTCAAGCTGCGCAAGGTGACGCTCCAGGAGGAGGGCTTCGACCCGGCCCGCGTGTCCGACCCGCTGTACTTCCGCGACGACGCGGCGCGGGCCTACGTGCCCCTCACGCGCGCGCTCGCGGCGGCGATCGCTTCGGGCGAGCAGCGGGTGTAGGCGGGCGCACGTGGGTCTCCTCGACGGGCGGCGGGCGCTCGTGACCGGCGGCGCCCACGGCATCGGCCGGGCCGTGGCGCTGCGCTTCTTCGCAGAGGGCGCGCGCGTCGCCGTCCTCGACCGCGATGGCGCCGGCGCGCAGGCGACGGCGAAGGAGTGCGAGGGCCTCGCGCTCGAGGCCGACGCGTCGGACCCTGCGGCGATCGAGGCGGCCGTCGCGCGCACGGCGCGCGAGCTCGGCGGGCTCACCACGCTCGTGAACAACGCCGGGCTCGGGCTGCTCAAGCCCCTGGAGCGGGTCGAGCCGAAGGACGTCGAGCGCGTGCTGCGGGTGAACCTCGCGAGCGCCATCCACGCGACGCGCGCGGCGCTGCCGCACCTGCGCGCGGCCGGCGGCGGCGCGATCGTGAACAACGCGTCCATGAGCGGGGTGCGGCCGACGCCCGGCGAGTCGGTCTATGCGGCGGCGAAGGCCGCGCTGATCGCCTTCACGCTCGCGACGGCCAACGAGTGCGGCCCCGACGTTCGTGCGAACTGCGTCTCGCCCGGGGTGATCCGCACGCGGATGACGGAGGGGCTGTTCCAGGTCCCGGGCGCGCTCGAGCCGGTGCTCGCGGCCACGCCGCTGCGGCGGGTCGGCACGGCGGAGGAGGTCGCCGACGCGATCCTCTTCCTCGCGTCCGACCTCGCCCGCTTCGTGACGGGGCAGAACCTGATCGTGGACGGGGGCCTCGGCCTGCCCCAGGCGGGCGTCGACCCGCTGCTCAAGGGCTTCCTCGCGCGGTTCTGAGCACCCCCGGGGCTGCCGCGCCGCCGCCGCCCAGGGTCGCCGCGAGCCCACCTCACGCCTGGTGTCGATCCCGCGTCTCTCCGTTCGTCTAACGGTCGAGAGGGAGAGACGCCATGAAGGCCCAGCGCAGCGCCGTCGTCGTCCACACCGCGGGTGCGATCCTGCTCGACCTCGCCCGCGCGAGCGCGCTGCTCGTCTCGCTGGGCTACGCGCTGGCCCGGCTGGCCGCCTGACGGCGCCGCCCGACCGCGGCCGACGCGCTCACCCGGTGAAGCAGGCGAGCACGGCCCCGTCGTCGCCCCTGCCGATCGCCTGGTACTTGGCGAGGAACGCGGCGTCGATGCGCCGCAGCGACGCCGGCGTCTTCGCATTGCGCCAGCGCAGCGCGTGGCCCGGGCCGCCGTTGTACATCGCGTAGCCGGCCCGGGCGAGCGCGGTGGCGTCGGGCAGCTCGCGCGCGCGGGGGAGCGCGTAGTCGCGCAGGTAGTGCAGCAGGATCTCGCTCCCGGCGCGGCCGTTGTAGCCGGCGTCGCGCCGCAGGCTCGGCACGTCGTAGAAGCCGCGCCAGACGCGCTCGCTCACCTGCATGATGCCGACCGCGCCCGCGCGAGAGCGGAGCGGCGCGAGCGCAGTGCCCCGGCGGACGACCTGCCGCCAGCACGACTCCTGCCAGCCGGTGGCGAGCACGAGCCTCGAGAAGAACGCGGCGCGCTCGCCGTCGAGCGGGCTCGCCTCGTGGACGTCGGCGGCGACGCCGCGCAGGAGGCGGCCGGCGAGCGGCACGTACGCGGGTGCGTCGGCGCGCGTCGGCGCCCACTGGCTGAGGCGCGACGAGAGGCGCTGCAGCGCCGGGTCGACCGCCGCGTCCGAGCGCGCGGCTGCGTGCGCCGGGGCCGGCAGCAGCGGGCGCAGGAGGCGCGCGAGCCGGCGGAACGACGATGAGGAGGTCGGCGGCCCGGACGGCGGAGAGCCGTCGCGCGGCGGCGGCGCGTCCGGGGGGCGCGTGTCGGGGGCGGGGACGTCGGATGTGGGAGCGTCGGGTGCCGGCGGCTGCGGCCCGGGTTCCGGCGCGCTCTCGCCGGGCGTCTCCGGTGCCGACGTGGCGGGCGCTTCCGGTCCCGGTGCGGGCGCTCCCGATGCACCGCCTTCCGCCGCCGGCGGCGCCAGCGGGAGCGGCGGACCGAAGCCGAAGACCGCGCGCAGCTCGGGGTCGACGCCGCGCGGGCGAGCGAGCGGATCGCCCGCGGCCGCGGGCGCGAGCATGCGAGCGAGGCGGCGCAGGCCGTCGCGCGAGAGCTCGAGGCCGAGGCTCGGCCCGGCCGCGTCGAGCGCGGCGAGCGCGTCGCCGGCGGCCACGAATCCGAGGTAGCGAAGTCCGCCCTCCGCGGGGAGCTCGTCGTCGAGCGCGCGCAGCACCGGCGCGAGCCGCGTCCAGGTGGAGACGAAGAGCGCGCGCACCGGGTCGCGCGCGGCGACCGCGTCGGGGGCCTGGCCCTCGTCGAGCGCGGCGAGGAGGGCGTGGCGCGCGTCGAGGAGGATGGCGAGCAGCTCGCTGCGCAGCGCGGGCGTCAGCGCGTCGCGGCCGGCCTGCTTCACGACGAAGGTGAGGAACGCGTCGAAGCGGCGCGCAGCGCGGCGCGCCGCCGCGCGCTCGGCGTCCGTGAGCGGAGGCTCGACCACGCCGGGCGGCGTCGGCGGCGGCGCGTCGATCTCGAAGCGCAGCGTGACGCGCACGCCCTCGGGCACCACGCCGATCTCCCCGAGCGCGAGCGACGCGGCGAGCCGCTCCGCGGCGGCCTCCGCATCGGCCGACGCGAAGAGCGGGAGCAGCGCGCGCAGGTCGCCCAGCAGGGGCCCGAGATCCACGGC
>DATAGA010000299.1:0-4885 GCA_036257215.1 Myxococcota bacterium | reverse complement strand
ACGACCTCGATTGCCCCTCGGCCTGCTCGGCCCGACGGCCGCCGTCGTGGACGATCGCGTCGTCGTGGTGGGCGGCAGCAGCCACATGACCGCGTTTCCGCAGGACGACACCTACCTGCTGCCGGTGAAGGACCTGCTCGGCGAGTGAGCTGAGCGGCGCTCGACGCGCCCGACGGCGCGCTACACCCGGCGCGGCTTCTGCGGCGGCGGCGTGAACCCGGGGCCCGGCTTCCAGCCGCTCTCCCGGATCAGCTCGACGACGTGGACCATGTTGAGCAGGTCCTCCTCGCGCGAGAAACGGCCGGCGCCGGCGTAGCGGAGGACCGAGATCCCGGGCGAGTCGTAGAAGCCGCCGTCCGGGCGCTGGCCGGGCAGCCGGTTCATCCAGCGCGTGACGAGCCGGTCGCCTTCCACGATCTGCCACTCCTGCGGGAAGGTCCAGCCCTCGAGGCCCGCCATGCTCTCGCGCAGGAACTGAACGATGGCGTCGCGCCCGTCGACGCGGCCCCAGGCCGGGTCGATGAACACGGCGTCCTCGGTGAAGAAGTCGGCCAGGACGTCCCAGCCGACCTCGCCGCGCTCGGCGCGGCGCCGGGCCGCCAGGTAGCGCTCGTGCGTCTCGAGGATCTCGTCCGCGCGCGTCATCGTCACCTCCCGCGGTACTTGGGCTCGCGCTTCTCCGCGCGGGCCGCCTTGAACTCGGCGTAGTCCTGCGATCCGAACACCGCTGCCTGGGCGATCGCCTCCTCGGCGAGCGAGGCCTGCACGAGCGGCGTCGCGAGGCGCCGGAGCGTGCGCAGGAACATCTTGACGGTGAACTCGGGAGTCGCGGCGATCGCGCGCGCCATGCCGAGGACGGTGTCGTCGAGCTCCGCGTCGGCCACGACGCGTGACACGACGCCGTGTTGGAGCGCCTCCGCGGCCGTCATGACGCGACCCGTGAGCGCGAGGTCGGCGGCGAGCCCGGGCCCCGCGATCTGGAAGAGGCGCGCCGTGCCGCCAGAGTCGGGTACGACGCCGTGCTGGATCTCCGGGAGCCGCATGCGGGCGCTGTCGCCGGCGACGCGGACGTCGCAGAGCAGCGCGCGCTCGAACGAGCCGCCGATCACCCAGCCCTTCAGGGCGACGAGCGTCGGGCACGGGAGCTCGAACAGCTGCTCCGTGCCGCGGTGGCCGCGCTCGATGAACGCGAGGTCGCTGATGTCCTCGGTGCGCACGCCGAGCTGCGTCGTGTCGCGGCCGGACGAGAACGACGGCCCTTCGCCGCGCCAGACCACGGCGCGCAGACCCGGCTGCGAGCGCAGCTCGCCGAGCACTTCGAACAGCCGGCGGTCCATCGCGTCGGTGAACGCGTTGTGCTTGTCGGCGCGGTCGTAGCTCACGACGGCGATCGGGCCGTCGTACTCGAGTCGGACGTGGTCGATCGTTCCCATCTTTCGCCCTCGCTCGAGCCGTCAACGGCCCTTGAAGACCGGCGGCCGCTTGTCCTGGAAGGCGCGCACCGCCTCGAGGTAGTCCTCGGTCGACGCGCTCTGCACCATGCGGTCGGCCTCGAGGTCGAGGCACGCCTCGAGCGGCTCGGTGAGCGCGCGGTTGAGGCCGTCCTTCATGTAGCGGAGCGCGATCGGCGGCCCGGCGGCGAGCCGCCGCGCCAGCGCGAGGGCCTCGCGCTCGAGCTCGGCGTCGGGCACGACGCGGTTCACGATGCCGAGCCGCTCGCACTCGCGCGCGTCGAGCCGATCGCCGAGGAAGAGGATCTCGCGCGCCTTCGCCGTGCCGACGAGCTGCGTCAGGAACCAGGCGCCGCCGTAGTCGCCGGAGAGGCCGAGCTTCACGTACGAGGTCGTGACGAACGCGCTCTCCGCCGCGATGCGCAGGTCGCACGCGAGCGCGAGCGAGAAGCCCGCGCCGGCGGCCGGCCCGGGCAGCGCGGCCACGGTGGGCTTCTCGAGCCTGTGGAGCGCCGCCGGGATGCCGTGCTCGAAGCGGAGCAGGCGCTTGCGCTCCTCGGGCGAGGGCGGCGTCCCGTCCTGCGCCATGCGCTTCGTGTCGCCGCCGGCGCAGAAGGCGCCGCCCGCCCCGGTCAGCAGCACGCAGCCGACGCCCTGGTCTGCGCCGAGCGCGGGCAGGAGCGCGGCGAGCGCGCGCTTCATCGGGGGCGTGAGGGCGTTGCGCGCCTCGGGCCGGTCGAGCGTCACGACGGCGACGCGCTCTTCGACCCAGCAGCGGACCTCGCCCGTCCCCGTGTCGCGCTCGTCGCGTCCCATGCGGCTCCTCGCCCGAACGCCGCAGGGTAGCCCGGCGCACCGCGGCCCGGTGCTACGGTGACGCCCATGGGACTGCCCGAGCCGCCGCCGCCCGGCGCGTCGGCGCTGCCGGCGGGCAGCTTCGAGGGCGCCGCGGTGGCGGTGACCGGCGGCGGCACCGGCCTCGGCAAGGCGATCGCCGTCGAGTTCGCGCGCCTCGGTGCCCGCGTCGCGATCCTCTCCCGCGGCGAGGAGCACCGCGCCGCCGGGGTCGCGGCCGTGGAGGCGCTCGGCGCGAAGGCCCTCGGCGTCGCGTGCGACGTGCGCCAGCCCGACCAGGTGGCGGCGGCGTTCGACCGGATCGAGGCGGAGCTCGGGCTCCCGGACGTCCTCGTCAACAACGCCGCCGGCAACTTCCCCGTGCCGGCCGAGGACCTCTCGCCGAACGGCTGGCGCAGCGTCGTCGACATCGTGCTGAACGGGACCTTCTACTGCGCGCGCGAGTTCGGGCGGCGCCACATCGCGGCGGGCGCGCCGGGCTCGATCGTGAACGTGGGCGCGAGCTACGCGTGGACGGGTGGCCCGGGCTTCGCCCACTCGGCGGCCGCGAAGGCCGGCGTCAAGAACCTGACCGAGACGCTCGCGGTCGAGTGGGCGCCATACGGGATCCGCGTGAACTGCCTCGTGCCGGGCCTGATGCCGCACCAGGACGAGACCGCCGACATCCGCGGCGTGCCCGAGCGCGGGCGCAACGAGGACGCGCGCAGCCCCGCCGGCCGCGTCGGCCGCCCACGCGAGCTCGCGTGGGCCGCGACCTTCCTCGCGTCGCCCTACGCCGCGTACGTGAGCGGCGCGACGCTCGCCGTCGACGGCGCGAACTGGCAGCGGCGCGCGATGCTGATGCCCGAGTTCACCCCGATCCGCGAGCAGCTCGGCAAGCCGCCCTTCGGCCACGGCTAGCCCACCGCAACACTCGGGAGACGCAAATTGCGTCACCGCAGCGGGCTCGTGCGGAGAGGGGGCGCACGCTCGGCCGGCGTCCTTCGCGCGCGGCGGCGGCGCCGCTTCCCGCGAAGCTGCGCGTGCGTGCGCTCGCGCCGCACGAACGGCACGGGGCTTGCTCTGAGCCGCCGCGCATGGAGAGACGCACCCGTACGCGACGGATCCTCGGCCTCGCTCTGGCCGTCGGCCTCGGGCTCGCCGCCCGTGCCGGCGCGGCGCCCATCGCCACCTGGGACATCGCGAACGCGCCGGGCTCGGGTGCGAGCGTGGCCTTCACCGCGACCGACGTCGCCGCGACCGCGCTGGTCGCCGTCGGCGTCACGCCCTGGACGTTCGGGCAGACCGGCTTCGTCGCGGCCGCGGGCTGGGCGCCCGGGCTCGCCCCCGATCCGGCCAAGTACTTCGAGTGGAGCGTGACGGCGTCGCCGGGCTCCGCCATCCAGTTCGACTCGATGGCGCTCGCCCTCCTGCGCGGCATCCAGGGCGCGAACCACGGCGCGCAGCTGTGGGACCTGCGCGTGAGCATCGACGGGTTCGCGAGCTCCGTCCTGGTTCAGACGCTCGACATCTCGAGCTCGGCCGCCGACACGCAAGTGGTCTTCGGCGTCGACCTCTCCGCACTCGGCACGCAGAGCGGCACGATCACCTTCCGGCTCTACGGCTACGACTACACGAGCCCGGCGGACTACGCCGGCTTCGGCAACGACAGCGGCTGGGTGATCTTCGGGACGGGCGCGGACCTCGGCATCGAGGGCACGGTGGTCTCGGTCGTGCCCGAGCCGGGCTCGCTCCCGCTCCTCGGCTGCGGGATCGTGCTCGTCGCCGCCATCCGCCGCACCCGCGCGCGGCGCTGACGCGGCTCAATCGCCCGCGCGCTCCGGCGGGGGAGCGGCGACGTCGCGCGCCGCCGGCAGCACCCGGTCGACCACTACGTCGCCCTCGCGCCGGGCGACGGTGAGCTCCTCTCCCGCGCGGATGCGCGCGAGCACCTGGTCGAGGGTCGGCGCCGCGTCTCCTTCGGCGGGGACGATGGCGTCGCCTTCGCGCAGCCCGAAGCGCGCGGCCATGCCGTCCGGCACGACGCCCCACACGTAGAAAGCTTCGCGCGAGGCGGTCAGGTAGGCGCCGACCTCCTTCGCGGTCGCGAAGTCGGCGCCGTAGAGCGTCGGGCGCGGGTCGCCGGTCCGTTTCAGCCACAGGCGCCGGCGCGGGTAGTCGATCCGCACGACGAACTGGCGCAGCACGTCGACGCCGACGACCGAGTCGGTATTCCCGGCGACGTTGTACCAGCCGCGCGGAGCGACGAGCACCGGCTGATCGGGGAACTCGAAGCCCGCGAACGCGAGCTTCGGGGACTCGAGCAAGCTCAGCTCCATCGGGCCGAGCACGGTTCCGCCGCGACCGAAGTACGGGAGCTTCTCGACGTCGATCCCGGCCTTCTTCGCCGTCTTGCCCGAGAGGATCGCGGGCGCGCCGGCCCCCGTGTCGAGCATCACGCTTGTTTCGTGCCCGGCGAGCCGGATCGGGACGGTGATGCGATTGCTCACGAGGTCGAACGGCACTACGCGCTCGTCGGCCGCGTCGACCGCCTCGGGCACCTCGTACTTCTTGCGATCCAGGAAGCGCACGCGCCGCCC
>DATAGA010000219.1:0-2244 GCA_036257215.1 Myxococcota bacterium | reverse complement strand
CACCGACTGCCTGCTCCAGGCCGGGGCGCGCCGCGTCGTCGCCGTGGACGTCGGCTACGGCCAGCTCCATCCCCGCCTGCGCGCCGACCCCCGCGTCGCGGTCCTCGAGCGCACGAACTTCCGCACGGTCGACCCGGCTCGCGTCCAGGCGGCCGCGGGGGCTCCCTTCGAGCTCGCGGTGGTCGACGCGTCGTTCATCTCGGCGACTCTGCTCCTCCCGCGCGTCGTCGCGGTGGCCCCGGGGGCGGAGCTCCTCGTGCTCGTGAAGCCGCAGTTCGAGGTCGGCCCGGAGCGCGTGGGGAAGGGCGGAGTGGTGCGGGACGACGCCCTGCGCGCCGACGCCGTCCATCGCGTGCGCGAGGCCGCCGCGGCCCTCGGCCTCGCCGCCGGTGGGATCGCCGAGAGCCGGCTCGCCGGTCCGAAGGGGAACCGCGAGGTGTTCCTCCGCTTGCTTCCCTCGGGGGGCTAGAACGCGGACCGGACTGGTACGGATTGAGCCGTGAGCTAACCTCCGGGCCGCAACCTGCCCGGAGAGCCGCGATCCATGTCGCTCGTGAACGTCACAGACTCCGCTGCCCAGCAGATCAAGCGCCTCCTCGACCAGGAGGGCAAGCTCGACACCCACGCCCTGCGCATGAAGGTCGTGGGCGGGGGCTGCTCCGGGCTCCAGTACCAGCTCGCCTTCGACGACCAGGTCCGCGAGAACGACACCCGCGTCGAGGGCAACGGCATCTACCTCGTGGTGGACGAGAAGAGCGCGCTCTACCTCGTCGGCACCACGCTCGACTACGTCGACACGCTGATGGAGTCGGGCTTCAAGATCCAGAACCCGAACGCGAAGTCGACCTGCGGCTGCGGCCAGTCGTTCGGGGCGTAGCCCCGCGCACGCCGGCGCCGCCGCCTTTGCACGGCGAGGACGGCGCGTGCAGCGCCCGATCTACCTCGACCACCACGCCACCACCCCGCTCGACCCGCGCGTGCTCGACGCGATGCTGCCGTACCTGCGCGAGGAGTTCGGCAACGCCGCGAGCCGCACGCACGCGTACGGCTGGCGCGCGGAGGCGGCGGTCGAGCTCGCCCGCGAGGAGGTCGCCGCGGCGATCGGCGCGCGCGACCCGCGCGAGGTCGTCTTCACGAGCGGCGCGACCGAGAGCGACAACCTCGCGCTCCAGGGCGTCCTGCGCGCGCGCGGGTCCGGTACGGTCGCGATCTCGGCGATCGAGCACCCGGCGGTCGCCGACACGGCGCGAGCGCTCGAGCGCGAGGGCTTCGGCGCGCGCGTCCTGCCCGTCGACGGCGAAGGTCTGGTGGACCCCGCGGCGCTCGACGCGGCGCTCGCGGACGGCCCGGCGCTCGTCTCGATCCTCTGGGCCAACGGCGAGGTCGGGACGGTCCAGCCGATCGCCGAGCTCGCGAGCCGCTGCCGCGAGCGCGGCGTCCCCTTCCACAGCGACGCGGCACAGGCCGTCGGCAAGCTGCCGCTGGACGTCGAGCGCGACGGCGTGGACCTGCTCTCCTTCTCCGCCCACAAGGTCTACGGGCCGAAGGGCGTCGGGGCGCTCTACGTCCGGCGGGCGCGGCCGCGGCTGCGCCTCGCCCCGCTCCTCCACGGCGGCGGGCACGAGTTCGGGCTGCGCTCCGGCTCGCTGCCGGTTCCGCTCGTCGTCGGCATGGGCGCGGCGCTGCGGATCGCCGTCGCCGAGCGCGAGGCCGAGGCCGCACGCCTGTGCGACCTGCGCGAGCGTCTCCTCGCGCGGCTCTCTGCCGCGCTCCCCGGCGTGCGCCTGAACGGGCCCGCCCGCGCGCGGCTCGCGGGGAACCTGAACCTCTCGCTCGCGGGCGTTCCGGGCGACGCGCTCGTCGCGAGCTGCCCCGAGCTCGCCCTCTCGACCGGATCGGCGTGCGCGTCGGCTCGGCCGGAGCCGAGCCCCGTGCTGGTCGCGCTCGGGCTCGACCCCGAGCGCGTGCGCGAGGGCTTCCGGATCGGTCTCGGGCGCGGGACGAGCGAGGCCGACGTGGACCGCGCCGCGGACGTGATCGCGGAGCGCGCGGCGAAGCTGCGCGCGGAGCGGACCGCCTCGCCGCGTCCGGGGCGGGCCGCTAGTCTCGGGAGTCCCGAGGAGACCCGGTGAGCGAGCGCAAGGCGACGAACATCACCTGGCACGACGGCCAGGTCGGGCGCAAGGAGCGCGAGGCCCTGCTCGGCCAGCGCGGCGCCACGATCTGGCTCACGGGCCTCTCCGG
>DATAGA010000186.1:0-2756 GCA_036257215.1 Myxococcota bacterium | reverse complement strand
CGAGCGCCACGACCCAGGCGACCAGCGCAGCCACGGTCGCCACGGGCCAGGGCGTCGAGGTCTACCAGCTCACCCAGGCCGGCCTCGCCCTCAACGCCGCGATGCTCGGCACGCGCTACGTGCGGGACGACGAGCTGAACTGACAGCACGCGACCGGTGCGCCCGAGCACCCGATTCATCACGCGCGCGACGATTCTTTCGCGTGGCGCGGCCGGCGCGCATCATCGCTTTCCTCGCCCCGCTCCCCGACCCGGGCCCGGCCTCTGGAACAGCATCACGTGTGCGAGCGACACGTCGCGCCGGTCGACGAGGCCGTCGCCGTCCAGGTCGTGGTCGGGGAGGTTGGTGAGCGCGCGCGCGGTGAGGGCGATGCGCTCGACGTCGCCCGGCTGCTCGGGGTTGCCGAAGGACGAGGTCACCCAGCCGTCGCCGTCGACGTCGGCGTCGCAGAGGTTGCCGAAGCCGTCGCCGTCCGTGTCGCGCTGATCGGGGTTCGGCAGGTCGCGGCAGACGTCCGCCGCGTCGGGCACGCCGTCGCCGTCCTGGTCCGCCGGCCGGGTCGGGAGCGGGCCGGGCACCGTCGCGAGCGGGTCGCCGATGAAGACGTTCGTCCAGCCGAGGTACGGGAGGCTCCGGTAGAACGCCTCGACCGCCGTCGCGCCGAGCGCGTACTCGCGCAGCAGGAGATGCGGGCGTGCGACACCGGAGAGAGTCGGCTCGGCCACGTGTGCCGCGACGCCCGCGGCGCCGAGCGCCAGGAGGTCCGCGGCGAGCGACTGGCCGTAGAGGGGCGGCGCCGCGAAGGAGCGGCCGTCGGTGCTGACGAGCGCGACGGCCAGCGCGCGCGGGCCGAAGCGGCCCGGGAAGACGCGTCCGGCGATCGGGCCGAAGAACGGGGCCCCCGGCTGCTCGAGCGCGCGCGAGGCGTTGCTGCCCCACGTCGCGAGCCCGCCGAGCCCGGCGCCGTCCGCGGCCGGCGCGTCGGTCGTCTCGGCGAGCACGCGACGGCCGAGCACGCGCAGCGCCGCCGCCGCGGGCCGCAGCAGCATCACGTTGCCCGCGTCGAGCCCGGGCTTGAGCCCCGGGTCCTCGTCGACGACGACGGGTCCCGGCAGCTCTGCAGGCGCCGCCGCCTGCGCGAGCAGCGCCGCGATGGAGCTCGGGGCGCCGCTCTCGGGCTCGAGCGGCGAGGGGTACGCGTCGAGGCGGGCGACGAGGTAGCGCAGGGGCTTGCCGCGCCCCGGCCAGGTGGCGAACGGCTCGCTCGACCCGAAGTAGGGGTTGGGCGTGCGCAGCACCCCCGCGCTCCCCAGCCGGTCGGAGAAGAGCAGCGCGAGCTCGGCCTCGACCGACGCCGTCGCCGCGTCGCGCAGCAGGAGCCGCGGGTCGACCGGCGCCGCTTCGATCCGAAGCGGCAGGCCCTTCGCGGTGACGAGCACCCGGGCGCGGTCGACGAGACCGCGTTCCTCGAGGCAGCGCGCGAGCGGCGCGCGCACGCGGGCCTCGAAGTCCTCCGGGGTCACGCGTTCGTCGCGCGGGTCGCCGAGCGCCGGATCCACGAGCGGGACGTCGAGCGCGCACACGTTCTGCGCAGGGACGCCGCGGGCAGCGCGGTAGAGCTCACCGATGGCGCGCGAGATCGGCGACGCGGCGTTCACCACGACCACGACCTCGGGGTGCGACTCGCTCACGCCGCCCGCGCCCTGCGCGCCGACGTCGCGCGCGAGCGCGGCGGCGAGAACGACGGCACAGCTTCCCACGGCGAGCAGGCGGGAGGGCAGCGCGCGCACGAACGTCGCAGTGTACCGGCCTGACGCGGCGGCTACACTGGCTTCGCGCCGTCGCTCGTGCGCGGACGTCCCGCACGGGGGCGACGTCGACGGAAGGGGAGAAACCGAATGCGGGTTCGCATGGTCGCGTGGGGCGCCCTGGCGCTCGGGTTGACGCTCGGTGTAGCCGGCTGCGGTGAGGGCGAGGCGGAGCGCTCCGCGCGCGAGGCGCAGCAGAAGGCGGCCGAGGCGGCGGCCAAGGCGTCCGCCGCCGCAGCGAAGACGGCGGAAGAGGCGTCGAAGGCCCTCCAGGGTGCGGCGCAGTCGGCCTCCCAGGCCGCCGAGAGCGCGAAGCAGGGCGCGGCCGCGGCGGCCGCCGCCGCCGAGGGTGCGACGCGCGAGGCCGGTGCGAAGGCGATGGACGCGGCCGAGAAGGCCGCGGACGCCTCCGCCGACGCGGCGGAGGACGCCGCGGAGAGCGCCGAAGAAGCGGCGAAGAAGCTGCGCGAAGGCAAGCCGGCGGAAGCGCCGTAGGCCGCAGCGGAACGGAGACGGGAGGCGAGGGTGGCCCACGAGTTCGTGTTCACCATGCGGGAGCTGCGCAAGGTGGTGCCGCCGGATCGCGTGATCCTCGACGGGATCACCCTCGCCTTCTTCCCCGGCGCCAAGATCGGGGTCCTAGGCGCGAACGGCGCGGGCAAGAGCTCGCTGCTGCGGATCATGGCCGGGATCGACCGGGACTTCCTCGGCGAGGCCCAGCCCGCCGACGGGCTACGCGTGGGCTTCCTGCCGCAGGAGCCGGAGCTCGACCCGGCGAAGGACGTGCTCGGCAACGTAGAGGTCGGCGTCGCGCCCGTGCGCGCGCTCGTGCGCCGCTTCGAGGAGATCTCGGCGCGCTTCGCCGAGCCGCTCGACGACGCCGAGATGGAGAAGCTGCTCGAGGAGCAGGGCCGCCTCCAGGACCAGATCGACTCGGTCAACGCCTGG
>DATAGA010000157.1:0-6696 GCA_036257215.1 Myxococcota bacterium | reverse complement strand
GGCGCCGTCGCAGGGCGGCGTGCCGATCCCGTTCCCCAACGAGAACGCGGTGCCGGCGATCGTGGCCGCGATCGCGGCGAGCGCGCCGCCCCCGCCCCTCGGCGCGGAGCCGGAGCCCGGCGAGGAGCCCGCGGACGAGTGCGCCGACTGCTCGCGCGTCGTCGTGCTCGAGGGCGTCCAGAAGGTGGCCCTCCCGCAGGCCGGGAAGAGCGAGCGCGAGACGGCCTTCGCCTTCCGCCTCGGCGCCGACGCCTTCGAGGGCATCGACCCGCTCGGCCAGCTCTACACCGGCTCGTGGAGCGCGCGCGACGCGCGCGGCGCGAAGCTGCGGCTGCACCTCGGCCCGGAGGCCGGCGACAGCATCGACGCGCTGCTCGCGGCGTCCGCAGAGGACCTCGGGGTCGAGCCGAGCGCGATCCACCAGACCGGTCCGGCCAAGATCGAGCTGCGGCTCGCCAAGGGCGGGCTCGTCGGCAAGGTCGTGGTGCGGTTCGAGGCGGAGATCGACGGCCGCATCCGCCGCGGCAGCTACGTGGCGAAGCTGCGGAGCCAGGACCTCTGACCCGCGCGGCGGCGGCCTCCGGCTCGACGCCGGGGTCCGTCGCCGCGGACGCGCTCAATCCTCGAGCGCGAGGAGCGCCGCGTTCCCGCCGACGGCCGCCGTGTTCACCGTGACGGTGCGCTCGGTCGCGAAGCGAGGCAGGTAGTGGGGCCCGCCCGCCTTCGGGCCCGTGCCCGAGAAGCCGCGGCCGCCGAAGGGCTGCACGCCGACTACGGCGCCGATCATGTTTCGGTTCACGTAGACGTTCCCTACGCGCGCTCGCGCGGCGATCCGCTGCACGACGCCGTCGATCCGCGAATGGACGCCCAGCGTGAGCCCGTACCCGGTCGCGTTGATCCGGTCGACGACGGCGTCGATCTCGTCCGAGCGGAAGCGGACGACGTGGAGGATCGGGCCGAACACCTCGCGCTCGAGGACGGAGAGGTCGTCGATCTCGACCGAGAGGGGCGCCACGAACGTCCCGGCCGCGGTGTCCGGCCCGAGCCGGCTGCGGTGGTGCCAGCGCGCCTCGGCCCGCATGCGCGCGGCGTGCTCCTCGAGCGCCGCGCGCGCCGGCTCCTCGATCACGGGGCCGACGTCGGTCTCGAGCAGCGCGGGGTCGCCGACGCGCAGCTCGTCCATGGCGCCGGCCAGGAGCTCGAGCGCGCGCTCGGCGACGTCCTCCTGGAGGAAGAGCACCCGGAGCGCGGAGCAGCGCTGGCCGGCGGAGTCGAAGGCGGAGACGATCGCGTCCTGCACGAGCTGCTCGAGGAGCGCGGAGCTGTCGGCGATCATCGCGTTCTGACCGCCGGTCTCGGCGATCAGCGCCGCGAGCGGCGCTTCGCGCGCGGCGAGCGCGCGCTCGATGGCGCGCGCGGTCTCGGTCGAGCCCGTGAAGGCAACCCCCTCGATGCGCGGGTCGGACGCGAGCCGCGCGCCCACTTCCGGTCCGCCCGGCAGGAGGTGCAGCACATCGCCCGGGATGCCGGCGTCGAGCAGGAGCCGCGTGGCCGCGCCCGCGACGAGCGGCGTCTGCTCGGCCGGCTTCGCGACGACCGCGTTGCCCGCGGCGAGCGCCGCGGCGACCTGACCCGTGAAGATGGCGAGCGGGAAGTTCCAGGGGCTGATGCACGCGAACGTGCCGCGCCCGTGGAGCTCGAGGCGGTTGCTCTCGCCGGTCGGGCCCGGGAGCGCGAGCGGAGAGCCGAAGTCGGCGCGCGCCCGGGCCGCGTAGTAGCGCAGGAAGTCGACCGCCTCGCGCACCTCGGCGAGCGCCGCGGGGACCGTCTTCCCGGCCTCGCGGATGCACAGCGCCACGAGCTCCGCGCGGTGCGCCTCGTACGCGCCGGCGGCGCGCTCGAGCAGCGCGGCGCGCTCCGGCGCCGGCCGCTCGTCCCAGCGCGGCTGCGACTCGCGCGAGAGCGCGAGCGCCTCGTCGACGAGCGCGGCGTCGGCCTCGGCGACCTCGCCGACAACGTCGCGCCGGTCCGCCGGGCTTCGGATCGCGCGCGCCGCGGCGCCCGCGCGCTGCTTCCCGCCGACGAGCGGCGTCGCCCGCGCGACGCGCGCGGACGCGCTCCCGAGCGCGTCGGCCAGGCGGGCCTGCTCCGCGCCGTCGGCGAGGTTCAGGCCGAGCGAGTTCGCGCGCTCGGGCTCGAAGAGGCGCGGCGGGAGCGGGATGCGCGGATGCGGTCCCGGCCCGTGCTCGAGGACCTCCTCGACGGGATCCTCGGCGAGCTCCGCCGCGGGCACGCGCTCGTCGAGCACGCGGTGCACGAAGGAGGTGTTGGCGCCGCTCTCGAGCAGGCGGCGGACGAGGTAGGGCAGCAGCTCCTCGTGCGAGCCGACCGGTGCGTAGACGCGGCACGGCACCGGCGCGCCCTCCGCGTCGCGCAGCCGCTCGTAGAGGTCCTCGCCCATCCCGTGCAGGCGCTGGAACTCGAACGAGCGCCGCGCGGCGCGCGCGACGTGCATCACCCACGCGACCGTGTGCGCGTTGTGCGAGGCGAACTGCGGGTAGAGCCGCGCGGTCCCCTCGAGCAGGGCGCGCGCGCAGGCGAGGAACGAGACGTCGGTGTGCGCCTTGCGCGTGAGCACCGGGTAGTCGGGCAGGCCGCGCTCCTGCGCGCGCTTCACCTCGGCGTCCCAGTACGCGCCCTTCACGAGCCGCACGTTCAGCGTCCGGGCCGTCTCGTCGGCGCGCCGTGCGAGCCAGCGCACGACGTCGAGCGCGCGCTTCTGGTACGCCTGCACGGCGACCCCGAGGCCGCCCCAGCCGGCGAGCGCGGGCGCGGCGAGCAGCCGGTCGAAGAGCTCGAGCGAGAGCCCGAGGCGCTCCGACTCCTCGGCGTCGAGCGTGAGGGCGACGCCGGCCGCGCGCGCCTCGGCGGCGAGCGCCTCGAGCCGGGGCCCGAGCGTCGCGAGCACGTCGGCCCGCCGCGCGGGCTCGTAGCGCGGGTGGAGCGCGGAGAGCTTCACCGAGATCGACGGCCAGCTCTCGGGCGCGGCCGCGCGGTCCGCGAGCGGCTCGAGCCGGCGGATCGCGTCGCGGTAGGCCTCGAAGTAGCGCTCGGCGTCGCGCGCGGAGAGCGCCGACTCGCCGAGCATGTCGAACGTGTATCGCGCGCGCGGCGTCCCCTCGGCGGCGCGCGCGAGCGCCTCCTCGATCGTCCGACCGGTCACGAACTGCTCGCCGACGAGCCGCATCGCGTGCCGGAACGCGGCTCGCACGACCGGCTCGCCGAGCCGGCCCGCGAGCCGACGCAGGAACGAGAGCGGATCGACGACGTCCGCGGATGCCGGCCGCACGAGGCCGCCGGTGAGGAGCAGGCCCCAGGTGGAGGCGTTCACGAAGAGCGAGTCCGTCCCGAGGTGTCGCGCCCAGTCTCCCGAGCCGATCTTGTCGGCGATCAGCCGATCGGCCGTGTCCGCGTCCGGGATGCGCAGCAGCGCTTCCGCGATGCACATGAGGATCACGCCCTCGCGTGAGCCGAGGTCGTATTCGCGCAGGAACGCCTCGACGCCGCGCGCGCCTCCGCGCTCGCGCCGCAGCGACTCGACGAGCGCGAGCGCCTCGCGCGCGACGCGCTCGCGGTCCGCGGCGGGAAGGCGGGCGAGCGGCAGCAGCTCGCCGACGACGTCGGCCTCGGGGGCGAGGTACGCGCGGTCGATCGCGCGCCCGACCGGCGACTCGCCGCCGGCGCCCCCGCGCCAGAGGAACTCGCGCATGACCGCTCCCGAGGACGCCCCGCTGCGCGCTCTCGCTCTCGGAAGAGGTATCACGCCCCCCCGCGGCGCGCCGGTGTGCTACTCCGCCGGCCGGCGGCGCTGCAGCCACGCGACGGCGGTGCCGATCAGCGCGTAGGCCATCGTCGCATACACGATCGCGAACTTGAGCTGCGCCATGGTGCGCGCGAGCGACGCGCGGCCGGCGTCGGCGCCGCCCTCGAGCTGGGCCATCATCTGGCGGTTCTCGACGAGGTCGAAGACGCCGGCCGCGAGCATCGCCCACGAGAGCGCGACGCCGAGGCGGGCGAGCCAGGACGGCCGCACGCGGGCCGCCACCGCGCCCGCCCAGACCGAGAGCGCGATCACGTACACCGGGATGTAGACGAGGTCGTCGGCGCGGGTCTGGACGCGCGCGGCCTCTCTCGCGCGCGCGTCCCACGCGCCGAGGATCTCGGCCGCGCGCTCCTTCGTGCCGGCGAGCTCGAAGTCGATGATGCCCTGCGGGCTCACGGGCGTGTAGAGCGGCGCGCCGAGGCGCGCCATGACGAACGTGACGGCGAGGAGCGCGGCGACGAGGCCGGCCACGAGGGCCACCTCGCGCGACGGCGCGAAGCGCAGCGGCGGCCGGAGTCGAACGGGTTCGCTCATGCGGACCTCCGAGGTGGCCCGCCGCGCCGCGCTCAGCGTCGGTAGAGCGGCGCGCGGCTTCGCACCGGGGCGAGCAGCGCGTCGAGGTCGCTCGGCGGCACGGCGTAGCCCTTCGGAAACGGCGGCCGCGGCTCGAGCCCGATCGCGGCGAGCACGTCGGGATGCTGGTAGTAGCCGGCGTAGGTGTGGAACAGGAGCCCGGGGACGAAGCTGGGTACGCGCGCCGCGACCTCGCGCAGGACCGCTTCGCGCGCCCCCGGTGCGAGCGCCTCCAGCGCGTCGGCGCCGCGCTCGCGGGCGAGCGCCGCGAGGCCGGCGAGCGCCTCGCGCACCGCGGCCGTGAGCTGCGGCGCGCGCGCCATCGCGTCCTCGACCCGGCGCGCGAGCCCGAGCGCGCCGGCGCCCGGAAGCCGGCCATCGGCGCTCGGCGGCACGAGCACGTCGAGCACCGCGGCGAGCGCGCGCGCCTCGGCGGGCGAGAGGGGGGTCGGAGCGGGGTCCACGGGCGCCTTTCAGTCGAAGAGGTTCGAGAGGTTCTTCTTGATCTGGTCGGCGGCGTAGAGCGCGAACGCCTGGATCGTGTTGGTCGGGTTCACCGCGGCCGCCGTCACGAACACGCTCCCGTCGACGACGAACAGGTTCTTGACGTCGTGGGCGCGGCCCCAGGGGTTCACCACGGAGCGCGCCGGGTCGGTGCCCATGCGTGCGGTGCCCATCAGGTGCCAGCCCGCAGGGCGCAGCGGCGCGTCGACGTAGCAGCGCTTCGCGCCCGCCGCGACGAGCACCTCCTGCGCCCGCGCCACGGCGTGCGCGAGCATGCGCTCGCTGTTCTCGCTCAAGCGGTAGTGGATCTGCGGCGCCGGGATGCCGTTCGAGTCGGCGAGCTCGGGGTCGAGCGTCACGCGGTTCTCGCGCTCGGGCAGGTCCTCGCAGATGACGACCATCCCCGCGGTGCGGTCGAAGAGCTCGTCGAAGGCGGCGTGGTGACCCGCGCCGAAGGGTACCTGGCCGGTGCCGAGACCCCAGAGCGCGGTCGAGAACGGGCCCATCCCCCGCAGCATCTCGAACGAGTAGCCGCGCACGAAGCCGCGCGAGCGGTCGGTCTCGTAGAACTCTTGGCTCATGATGACGCAGCCCGTGGGTCCCTTGAGCCCGTCGAGCCGTTCGTCGAAGACGCCCGTCACGAGGCCGTACGGGTGGAACATGAGGTTGCGGCCGACGAGGCCGCTCGAGTTGGCGAGGCCGTCGGGGAAGCGGTCCGAGCGCGAGTTGAGCAGCAGCCGCGGCGTGCCGATCCCGTTGCACGCGACGATCACGATCTCGGCGCGCTGGCGGCGCTCGCGCCCCTCCGCGTCGTAGTAGATCACGCCGTCCGCCAGCCCGTTCGCTCCGAGCGTGATCTCGCGCACCCGTGCCCGCGTCTGGAGACGCACGCCCTGGCGCAGCGCCGCGGGCCAGTAGGTGACGTCGGTGCTCGCCTTCGCGCCCTGCGCGCAGCCCGTGAGACAGGGGCCGAGGTTGATGCACGGCGCGCGTCCGGCGTGCTCGACGGTCGCGATGGCGCTGTCCGACGGCCACCAGTGCCAGCCGAGCCGGTTGAAGCCGCGGGCGAGCGTCTCGCCGAGCTTTCCGAGCGGGACCGGCGGGAGCGGCACCTCCTTGGGCGGATACGCCGGATCGCCCGCGAGGCCCGCGACGCCCATCATGCGCGCGTTCACGTCGTAGTACGGCTCGAGCGTCGCGTAGTCGAGCGGCCAGTCGTCGGCGACGTCGTCGAGCGTCTTCGCGCGGAAGTCCGAGGGATGGAAGCGCGGGAAGTGGGCCGCGTAGAGGATCGTGCTGCCGCCCACCGCGTTGAAGTTCGAGATGGCGATCGGCGACTCGCGGTCGTTCACGGGATAGTCTTCGGGACGCCCGCGCGAGTTGGGGCTGAAGCCGAAGTCGCCGAAGCGGCGCAGCTCCCAGTCGAGGCCGCTGCTCGGATAGCGCGCGGGATCCATCCAATCGCCCTGCTCGAGGCAGAGGACGTTCATCCGCGTCTCGGCGAGGCTCCACGCGACCGCGGCGCCGGCGGCGCCGGCGCCGACGATGAGGACGTCGACGGTCTCGTCGTCGCTCATCGCGCTCAGGGCGCGTCGCCCAGCGTGGCGCCCTTGCTCGGCGAGGCCAACCACGCCGCGAGGTCGGACGCGATCGCGCGCGCGACCTTGCGCAGCTGGTCGCAGGTTCCCCCGAAGGGCTCGGCGGTGACGCGGCGCGAGCGCGCGGTCGCGACCACG
>DATAGA010000148.1:0-4932 GCA_036257215.1 Myxococcota bacterium | reverse complement strand
GCGCGGCACGCGCGCCCGCAACGCGGGGTTCGTGAGCGCCGCGGCCATCTGCCCGACTCTCCCGCGCGGCGCCCTCGTCGCGTCGCCCGATCCCTGGGCGATCGCGCTCTGGTGCGGCAACCCGGGGCTCTGGCTCCCGGTCGACCTCGACAGCGCGGAGCTCGCGGAGCGCTACCTCGCGGAGCAGGCGCCGAACGCCGTGGTGCTCGACGGGGACCCGCGCTACACGATGCTGCGTCGTTCGCCGCGCCTCGCGCCCCTCGGCCTCGCCGCGGCGGGTTGGACCGGCTACCGCGTCGTCGGCCCCGAGCCCCCGCCGCCCGCGTGGCGGCCGCCGGCCCCACTCGCAGCGCGCAGCGGCTTGCGCCCCGAGCCCGGCAGCCCCTTCCAGCGCACGCGCACGCGCGTGCGTTGAGGAGCGGGGGGCGGGAGCTCACGGGCCGGCGCGGCCCAGGTCGATGCGCCGGAAGACCACCGTGAGGAGCGCCGGCGCGAACGTCGCCCAGAGCGCGAGGCGCGCGAGCACGAGCGCCGGCGGGGCAGGCAGCTCGCGGCCCGTCCAGGACGACACCGCGAGCGCGAGCCCGCTTCCGATCGGCGGACCGAAGCGGTGGAGCGCACTCCACAGGGGCGAGAGCTCTGCGCCGGCGAGGCCTGCCACGTTCGCGAAGGCGATTCCCGCTACGCCGACGAAGACGAGCGCGATCGTCGCGAGCCGCGGCAGCACGAGCGACGCCGTCATGGCGAGCGCGCCGACCGCGACGGCCGAGAGCGCGGCGCTCGCGGCTGCGAAGGCGGCCGGCCCGAGCGGGAGCGCGTAGCGCGTGCGCAGGAAGAGCGCGGTGCCCGCGAGCAGGACGGCGCCGGTGCCGAACGAGACGGCGAGCGCGCCGGCGAGGCGCGCGAGCGCGAACGTCCCCCGGCCTACCGGGCGGGCGAGCGCGAGCAGCGCGGAGCCGTCGGCCAGCGTCTGCTCGAGGTGGTCGGAGGCGAGCGCGCCCGCGAGCGCGACGGTCCAGAGCGCGAGCAGCCCGTAGAGCACCATCCCGGTCCAGCCCAGGAGCCGGGTCACGTCGACAGGCTGGCCGTCGACGACGAACGTCCCGGCGCCGCACGACGTGCAGCTGTCCACGCCGACGAGCGAGAGCAGCGAGAGCGCGGCGAGCGCGACGGCGATCCGACGCCGCACGGCGTCGCGCACCGCTTCGGCGGCGAGCGCGAAGAACTGGGCGAGCGGCCGGCCGCTCACGCGCTCGCCGCCTCGCGTCCCACGAGGCGCACGAAGGCGTCCTCCAGCGACTCGCCCGCGCGCACGATCTCGTCGATCCGCCCGCTCGCGGCGATGCGGCCGTCGCGCAGGATCACGAGCCGGTCGCAGGTGCGCTCCACCTCGGAGAGCTGGTGCGACGAGACGAGCACGCTGGCGCCCCGGCGCCGCGCGGCGAGGATCCAGTCGCGCGCGTCGCGCACGCCGATCGGATCGAGCCCCGAGGTGGGCTCGTCGAGGAGCAGGAGGCGCGGCGCGCCGAGCAGCGCCTGGGCGAAGCCGAGCCGCTGAGCCAGCCCCTTCGAGAGCCCGCCGAGCCGGTCGCCCGCGCGCTCGACGAGGCCCGTGGTCGCGAGCACGGCGTCGACCTCCTCGTCGGCACGGCGCCCGTAGAAGCCCGCGAGCCGGGCGTGGAGGCGCAGGAAGCCGCGGATCCGCGCCCGCGCGGGTAGCGCCAGCCGCTCCGGCAGCCAGCCCACCCCCGCGCGGGAGGCGGGGTCCTCCGGCTCGATCCCGTGGACCCGCACGCGCCCGGCGTCGGCCCGGGTCTGGCCGAGGGCCAGGCGGAGCGCGGTCGTCTTGCCCGCCCCGTTCGGGCCGAGCAGGCCCAGGCAGGCGCCCTCGGGCAGCTCGAAGCTCACGTCCGCCAGCGCCTGGCGCGCCCCGTAGCGCTTCGAGACCGAGCTCCACTCCAGGGCGGGCATGGGGCGCCGAGCATACCGGCCCCGCCGCCCAAGCGCGGGAGGGCGGAGTCTGCACTTTCTGCTTGACCTCGTGTATCACGATGTATTACGGTGGCGTACATGGTGACTCCGCCCTTCGACCCCGAAGACGACTTTCCCTTCGACGGGCCTCCCGAAGCCGAGCGCCGCGCCGGCCCCGGCCCGGACAGGCCGGAACCTCCGCCCCGGCCGGGACACCGCAGCGAGCGCGGCGACGCGGACGACGATCTCGGGGCGGCGTCCGGGCCCGACTGGGAACGCGTTCGCGAAGCCGCCTGGCGCGTCGGTCAACGCGCCCGGCGCCACGAGCGCGTGCTCCACACGCGCATCTCGCAGGAGCTGGCGCGGGAGCTGCGCCGCGCCGCCGACGACCTGCGCGTTCCGGTCTCGAACCTCGTCCGCAACGTGCTCGAGGAGGCGTTCGGCGCCGTCGAGCGCGTGAGCGACGAGGTCGGCGGCTTCCTCGAGGACGTGCTGTCGGAGACCGAGGGCGCGCGCGACGACGTGCGGCGGCTGCGCCGCGGGCTGAACCGGCTGGCGCGGCGCGGACGCCGCGGCGCACGCCGGCGCTTCGGAGAGGCGGCCGCGGACGACGCCGACCTCGAATCGGAGGAGGAGCTCGGCTCGGACGAGGACGCCTTCGCCGAGCGGGGCGCGCTCGAGCGCGAGGGGCGCGGCTCCGGGCGAGCGGAGCGCGGGGCGTCCGAGCGCGCGCAGCCGCGGGAGCCGCAGACCGGCGACACCGTCGAGCCCGCGCTGCGCGACGCCGGCGTGTTCCGCCCGCGCGGCGCCGAGCTTCCCTTCGCCGAGGTGCTCGGCTGGCAGCCGCTGCTGCTCAACGCCCCGGCGGGCTGCGCCTGCGGCGAGCGCGCGCTCGCGGCGGGCGAGGAGGTCTACGCCGCGGTCACGGAGCGCGGGCTCACCCGCACGTTTCTGTGTGGCACGTGCATGCGCGCCCGGAGCGGCGCGTGAAGCTCGACGAGCTGCCCACCCCGGCGCTCGTCGTCGACGCGGCCACGCTCGACGCGAACCTGCGGGCGATGAGCGCCGCGCTGCCCGGCCCTCGCCTGCGCCCGCACGTGAAGGCGCACAAGTGCACGTCGCTCGCGCGGCGCCAGGCCGCGCTCGGCCACGAGCACTTCACCTGCGCGACGATCCGCGAGGTCGAAGGCCTCGCGGCCGCGGGGCTCGGGCGCGACCTGCTCCTCGCGAACGAAGTGGTCGACGCGCGCCGCCTCGGCGCGCTCGACGCCCGCGTCACCGTCGCGGTCGACTCCGAGGAGACGATCGCGGCAGCCGCGGCGGGCGGCGTGCGCGAAGTGCTCGTCGACGTGAACGTCGGCCTTCCGCGCTGCGGCTGCCCGCCGGACGAGGCGGGCCGACTCGCGGACGCCGCGCGGCGGCGCGGGCTCGAGGTCCGCGGGGTGATGGGCTACGAGGGCCACCTCATGCTCGCGCCGGACCGCGCGGACCGCGCCAAGCGCACCGGCGAGGCGATGGAGCTGCTCGCGCGCGCCCACGCCGACGTCGGCGGCGACGTCCTGTCCGCAGGCGGCACGGGCACGTACGATCTGAACCGGGTCGCGACCGAGATCCAGGCCGGCTCCTACGCCCTCATGGATACGGCGTACGCGAAGCTCGGCGGCCCGTTCGCGCCGGCGCTGTTCCTCGTGGCGACGGTCGTCTCGGCGAACGCCCGCTTCGCCGTGGCGGACTGCGGCCTGAAAGCGCTCGGCATGGACCACGGGAACCCGGACGTCGAGGGGGCGAAGGTCTGGTTCTGCTCCGACGAGCACGTGACGTTCGCTCCGGAGCGCCGGCTCCGGGTGGGCGAGCGCGTGCGGGTCTGGCCCGCGCACGTCGACCCGACGGTCGCCTACCACGAGCGGCTCTACCTGGCGTCGGGCGACGACGTGCTCGACGCCTGGCCCGTCGACCTCCGCGGCTGGTGAGGCCCCGGCCGTCCAGCCAGGATCGCAAGTCCCGCGCCCGCGAGAGTGCCCCGATGAGCCTGCCCCTCGACCTCGAGCACTTCGACCCCCGCGACCCTGCGTTCCAGGCCGACCCCTATCCCACCTACGCCCGGCTGCGGGCGGAGGCCCCGGTGGTCCGGCTCTGTCTGCGCGGAATCACGTTCTACTGGGTGACGCGCCACGACGACGTGAGCGCAGTGCTGCGCGACCCGCGCTTCTCCGCGGCGAAGGTGCCCCTGGAGATGATGGCGCCCGGCGTGCCCGACTCGTTCCGGCGCCTGGGCGACCTGTTGACGCGCATGCTCCTCGTGCGCGACCCGCCGGACCACACGCGGCTGCGCGGCCTGGTGAACAAGGCCTTCACGCCGCGGGTGGTCGCGGGCCTGCGACCGCGGGTCGAGCGGATCGTGGACGAGCTCCTCGACGCGGTCGACCCGTGCCGGGGCATGGACGCGATCCGCGACCTCGCGACGCCGCTCCCCGTCATCGTGATCGCCGAGCTCCTCGGCGTCGCGACCAGCGAGCGCGACCGCTTCAAGGAGTGGTCGGACCAGATCGCCGTGGTGGCAGACGGGAGCGTCCGCGCCGCCGGGCTCCCCGCCGCCGCGACGGCTTGCGCCGAGCTCTCCGAGTATCTGCGCGGCGAGCTGGCGGCGCGCCGCCGCGCCCCGCGCGAGGACCTGCTCTCGCGGCTCCTCGCCGCCCACGAGGCGGAGGACGCGCTCAGCGAGGAGGAGCTGATCGCGACGGCGGTCTTGATCCTTCTCGCCGGCCACGAGACGACGACGAACCTGGTCGGGAACGGTGTGCTGGCTCTCGCGGAGCAGCCGGACGCTTACGCGCGTCTGCGCCGCGAGCCCGCGCTCGTGCCTTCCTGCGTGGAGGAGGTCCTGCGCTACGACGCGCCCGTCCAGCTCACGTCCCGCGTCGCGCGCGAGCCGGTCGAGCTCCGCGGCCAGAAGATCGAGGC
>DATAGA010000468.1:0-4720 GCA_036257215.1 Myxococcota bacterium | reverse complement strand
CGCAAAGGACATGGTGCTGCGGGCCGGCGAGAACGTGTACTGCGCCGAGGTCGAGGCCGCGATCTACGAGCATCCCGACGTGCACGAGGCGGCCGTGTTCGGGGTGCCCCACGAGCGCCTCGGCGAGGAGGTGGCCGCGGCCGTCGTGCCGAAGGCCGGGCGGACGCTCGAGCCGGAGGCGCTGCGCAGCTTCCTGGCGGCGCACATCGCTCCGTTCAAGATCCCCTCGCGCATCGCGCTCCACCCGGAGCCGCTCCCCCGCAACCCGGCCGGCAAGATCCTGAAGCGCGCGCTGCGCGACGCGCTGGCCGCGGGCTGACCCCACGCCGGCGGCCGGGGCGAATCCGCCGCGGCTCGCCGTGGCGACGCCCGGCGTCGTTGCGACCCGCGGCTCGCCGTGGTGACGCCCGGCGTCGTTGCGACCCGCGGCTCGCCGTGGTGACGCCCGGCGTCGTTGCGACCCGCGGCGCGCGTGTGCTTTCGTTGGCCGCATGACCATCCTCCGCCGCACGGGCGCTCCGGCGCTCGCTCTCCTCGTCGCCCTGGCGGGCTGCACGTCGACCCGCATCCAATCGGTCTACGTGGCGCCCGACCGGCCGACGGGCTCCTACGACAAGCTGATGATCGTGGGGCTCGCGCCGACCGAGGGCGGGCGCGTGCAGTACGAGAACGCCTTCGCCGACCGGCTCGCGGCGATCGGCGCGATCGGCATCGCGAGCTCGAACGTGTTCCCGGCGCAGGAAGACCTCTCGCGCGAACGCGTCGGCGCCTGGGTGCGCGAGGAAGGGATCCAGGGCGTGCTCGTGACGCGCGTCCAGGACGTGAAGCGCGAGGAGCGCTACGTCCCGCCGACCACGTACGACCTCTACGGCTACTACGGGTACTGGCGACCCGTGACGATGTCGCCCGGCTACGTCGTCCAGGAGACGACGTTCATCCTCGAGACGAGCCTGTTCGACGCCTCGACCGGAAAGCTCGTCTACACCGCGGTGTCGTCCAGCTTCCAGCCGTCGTCGCGCACCGAGGTCGTGCAGGAGGTCGTCGACGCGCTCTCGAAGGACCTGCAGGAGCGCGGGCTCCTGCCGCGCCCCGCGGGCTCCTAGAAGCGCGTGAGGCGCGCGCTCGGCGCGGCCTTCGTCGCGGCCGCGCTCGCATGCGGGGACTCGCGCGAGCCGTCGGCGCCGACGCCGCCGACCCGGACGACGGCACCGCGACCCGCGCCGTCGGCACCGACCGGGCAGATCGCAGCACCGTCGGAGCCGCCCGGCGCCGCCGCGGTGCCCATGGAGTACGCCGGGCGCGCGGCGTGCGCGGCGTGCCACCCGGCGGAGAAGGCGCGCTTCGAGGGCTCCGACCACGACCTCGCGATGCAGGAGGCGAGCGCGGCGAACGCGCTCGGCGACTTCGGCGGCCGCGAGGTCGCGGACGGCGGCGAGCGCGCGACGTTCTCGCGGCGCGGCGAGCGCCTCGTCGTGCGCACCCCCGGATCGGACGGCGCGGCCGCCGACTACGAGGTGCGCTGGCTGTTCGGCGTCGACCCGCTGCAGCAGCTGCTGCTCCCCCTGGACCGCGGACGGCTGCAGGCGCTCCAGCTCGCGTGGGACGCGCGGCCGGCGACGGCCGGAGGCCAGCGCTGGCTGCACCTGCGCCCCGACGAGCGCGCGAGGCCCGGCGACGCGCTCCACTGGACGGGGCGCCTGTTCACCTGGAACGGGCGCTGCGCCGACTGCCACTCGACGGGCGTGCGCCGCGGCTACGACCCGGCGGCCCGGACGTACGCGACGACGTTCGCCGAGCTCGACGTCTCGTGCGAGGCGTGCCACGGACCCGGCGCCGAGCACGTCGCGTGGGCGCGCGCGCGCGGGGCCGGAACCGCCGCGCAGGGCGGTCCGGCGGGCGGCGGCGCCGCCGACCCGCGCCTCGCCGTGCGCTTCCCGCGCGGCGGGCGCTTCGAGCTCGCCCCCGGCGCCGCGATCGCGACGCGCGTGCCGGCGCGCCGCGACACCGCCGAGCTCGACGCCTGCGGCCCGTGTCACGCGCGCCGCGGCGTCCTGGCCGACCCGGCCCCGCCCGGACGCCCGTTCGAGGACGACTACCGGCTCGCCCTGCTCGAGGAGGGTCTCTACTTCGCCGACGGTCAGATCCACGACGAGGTGTTCGAGCTCGGCTCGTTCCTCCAGAGCCCGATGGCGCGCGCGGGCGTGGCCTGCAGCGACTGCCACGAGCCGCACGCGGGCGCGTTGCGCGCGGAGGGCAACGCGCTCTGCACCACGTGCCACCGCGCGGAGGTGTTCGACGCGTCCACGCACCACTTCCACGAGCCGGGAAGCGCGGGCGCGCAGTGCACGGCGTGCCACATGCCGGAGCGGGTGTCCATGCGCATGGACCGCCGCCACGACCACTCCTTCCCGGTGCCTCGGCCCGACCTCGCGGCGCGGCTCGGGACGCCGGAGCCCTGCACCGGCTGCCACCCGGGCCGCGACGCCGCCTGGGCGGCGGAGGTGGTGCGCGCGCGGGGCGGACGGCGCGGCGGCGCGTGGCACTTCGCGGAGGCGCTCACGGCCGGACGCCGCTACGCAGACGGGGCGGAGGCGCTGCTCGTGCGCGCGGCGGGCGACGCCGACGTCCCGCCGATCGCGCGGGCCACGGCGCTCGTGCTGCTCGCCGGCTTCCCGAGCGCCGAGGGCGCCCGCATCGTGGAGCGCGCGCTCGCCGACCCCGACGCGCTCGTGCGTCGCGCGGCGGTCGGCTGGCTCGCCGTCGCGCCGCCCGCGCCGCGCGCCGCGCTCGCGGCGCCGCTCCTGCGCGATCCGGTGCGCGGCGTGCGGCTCGAGGCCGCCCGCGTCCTGGCCGACGCGCCGCCGGCCGCGCTCGGCGCGCGCACGCCCGAGCTCGAGCGCGCGCTCGAGGAGTACCGCGCGGCCCAGCGGGCGGCCGCGGACGCGCCGGAGTCGTGGCTCAACCTCGGCCTCCTCGCCGCGGCGCGCGGGGACCTCGCCGCAGCCGAGCGCGACTTCGCCGCGGCCCTCGAGCTCGCGCCCGAGCACGGCGGGGCGGCGGTGAACCTCGCCGACGTGCACCGCGCGCAGGGCCGCGACGAGGACGCCGAGCGCGTGTTGCGCGCCGCGCTCGCGCGCTCGCCGGACGACCCGGGCCTGCACCACGCGCTCGGTCTTGCGCTCGTCCGGCTGGGGCGCGCCGCGGACGCGCTGCCCGAGCTCGAGCGCGCGGCGTCCCTGGCGCCGGACGAGCCGCGCTACGCGTACGTCCTCGGCGTCGCGCTGCACGACGGCGGCGACCCGGAGCGCGGCATCGGCGTCCTGCGCGCCGCGGCAGCGCGCTTCCCCGCGCATCGCGAGCTCGCGGCGGCGGTGCAGGCGCTCGCGCTGCCGCCGGGCCCGCCGTAGCAGAGAGCGTCCTAGGCGGCGGCGACCACCGCGCCGCGGCGTCCGCGCACCTTGAACCCGAGCAGCACCAGCAGCACGCCGAAGGCGATCGCGTAGGCGGCGATCAGCCACAGCACCGCGAGCGCGCCGGCGCCGGGCCGCGCGATGAGCAGCGCCCCGAACGCGACGGACGCGAGCCCGCTCAGGACGAGCAGCCACTCGCCTTCGATCTCGTGGCGCAGCGCGAGCGCGGCGGCGATCTCGAGCACGCCGGTCGCGATCGCCCAGATCGCGATGTAGAACAGCAGGCCGAGCGCCGTGATCCCCGGCGCAAACAGCGTCAGGATGCCGATCCCGATGCCGACGCCGCCCTCGAGCACGAGCAGCCACCACGGCTCCTGTCCGCCGCCGCGGATCGCCGACACGATCGCGAAGACGCCGTCGACCAGGGCGTAGGCGCCGAAGACGAGCACGAGCGAGGCGAGGGTGATGCCGGGCCACACGAACGCCAGGATGCCGAAGGCGATCGCGAGGACACCGCGCAGGACGACGACCCACCAGTAGCGGGCGAGGGACTCGACGAGCATCGCGGCCTCCTTCCGGCGGCGCGGACGAGCCGCCACCCCCACATGATATCAGCGCCCGAGTCGCGTCCGACACCCGCCGTGGTTCCTGGGCGGGCATTCCGCCGGGGAGGCGCCTTCTGCGATTTGCCGCGGCGCGTCGGGAGAGCGCCTCCGGCGTCGAAAGCTCCGCCGACGCGGGGGGACTTCAACCCTCCGCGGGCTCCTCGTCCACCGGGACGCGGGGCACCCGCGGCGAAATCCCGGTGACGATCTCGTAGGCGATCGTGCCGAGCCGCGCGGCGAGCTCCTCGGCGGCGATCGTCTCGTTGCCGCGGCGCCCGAGGATCACCGCCTCGTCGCCGAGCGCCACGCGGCCGCGCAGCGCCGTCGCGTCGACGAGGCACTGGTCCATCGTGATCGTGCCGAGCTGGGGGCAACGCACCCCGTGCAGGAGGACGTCCATGCGCCCCGAGAGGCCGCGGCGCAGGCCGTCCGCGTAGCCGACCGGCAGCGTCGCGATCAGCGAGCGCCGCGTCGTGCGCGCGGTGTGGCCGTAGGAGAGCCCCGTGCCGGCGGGCACGTCCTTCAGGAACGCGACGCGCGTCGTCCACTCGAGCACGGGCTCGAGCTCGCCGACGCGCGCGCTCGTGACGCGTGCGGAGGGCGCCAGCCCGTAGAGCGCGACCCCGGGGCGGGCGGCGTCGAACACGCTGTCGGGCAGCTCGAAGAGGGCCGCGCTGTTCGCGAGGTGGAAGACGGCGCCGGCGG
>DATAGA010000014.1:0-10845 GCA_036257215.1 Myxococcota bacterium | reverse complement strand
GAGCCGAGCTCCTTCAGCAGCGACCCGACGAGGTGGGCCGCCGCCTCGGGGCTCTCGAGGAACGCCACCGCGAACGCGCTGCCGAGCTCGGCGTAGACCCGCTTGCGGAGCCGCTTCGGCAGCGCGCGCACGACGCCGAGGAACTCGCCGATGCCCTCGCCCGGGAAGTAGCCCGAGTGGTAGACGACGAAGCGCAGGTCGGGGAAGGCGGCGAGCGCTCCGGGCAGGTCGGGGCTGCGCACGTACTCGTGGGCGCTCGGCCCGAGCAGCCCGGGAAAGCCCTTGTGCACGCTGATGGTACGCAGCCCGAGGCGGCGCGCCTCCTCCAGCATCGGGAGGCCGACCTTCTCGTCGTCGAGCCACCAGTTGCCGTTGCCCGTGTAGCACTTGAGCGCGCGCGCCCCGAGGTCGCGCACCTGGTGCTCGAGCGAGTCGATGGCGGTCTCCGAGCCGGGCGCGGCGCGCGGGTCGCACATTGCCTGCGAGAGCGCGCGCTCGCTGCCCGCGAGCTGGTTCACGAGGTCGCGCGTCGCGGCCATCGTCGCGACGGGAAGCGGATAGCCGTCCGGCACGCCGCTGATCACGCCGACGGCCGTGTCGCTGTCGACGAACACCTCCTTCACGAGGTTCGCCTGGGAGAGGAGCTCGAGCCGCTCGATCGTGGCGCACGTCGGCGCTGGCGGCAGGAAGCGCAGGCAGCCGAGCTCGGGCACTTCGCCGTAGGCCTCGAGGTCCACGTGGTGGAGCTGCACGTCCATCACGAAGTAGTCCGCATCGAACAGTGCCTCGGCGGCCTCCGGGTCGTCGCACTGCTCGGCGCTGACCGGGAGCGGCGCCGCGCCGCCCTCGGAGGGCAGGCCCGCCACCGCGTTCAGCACGGACAAGGCCGTCGCCGTACCGGCGGCGGTGCGCAGGAACTCGCGGCGCGTGAGCCCGAGCCGGCGGGCGCGCCGCTCCGCCTCCTCGGCGAGGAGCGCGGCCGCCGCGCGCTGGCGCGCGCTCGCCGGGCGCGGGCACCACTCGCCGTTCGAGACGTCCGAGAGCGGAAAGGGGAGCTCGCGGTCGAGCTCGTCCGACGACACCATCCTGCGCGCGGCCTCCGTGGGCGGCGAGGGTATCATGCCCCGGTGGACGCCCGGCAGGCGATCGAGGCGCTGATCTTCGAGTACGCAGAGCGCATCGACCGCGGCGACTTCGGAGGGATCGGCCAGCTCTTCGCCGACGGCGCGTTGGCCGGACCGGACGGGACGCCGATCGCGCGGGGCGCCGCGGACGTGGCGCGGCTCTACGAGCGCACCACGCGCCGCTACGAGGACGGCACACCGCACACGAAGCACGTGACGACCAACGTGCGCGTCGAGATCGACGAAGCGCGCGGCGAGGCCACCGCGCGCAGCTACTTCACCGTGCTCCAGGCGCTGCCCGAGCTTCCGCTCCAGCCCATCGTCGCCGGGCGCTACGAGGACCACTTCGGCCGCGAGGACGGTCGCTGGCGCTTTCGCGAGCGGCGCATGTTCGTAGACCTCGTCGGCGACGTGAGCCGCCACCTGCTGATCGCGCTGCCGAAGCCCTGAGCGTGGACCGCGGCTTCCTCTACATGGCGCAGAGCGCCCTCGCGTTCGCCGCGATGGGCGCCTTTGCGAAGGGCGCCGGGCTGCGGCTCCCGGTCGCGGAGCTGGTGCTCGCGCGCGGGCTCGTATCGCTCGTCCTCTCGCTCGTGGCGCTCCGCCGCGCAGGCGTCGACCCGGTCGGCCATCGCCCCGCGCGCCTCTTCGGGCGTGGGGTGATCGGGGCTCTCGGGCTCGCGGCGCTCTTCTTCGCGCTCGCCCGGCTCCCGCTCGCGGAGGCGACCGTCATCCAGTACCTGCACCCGGTGTTCACGGCCGTACTCGCGGCTCTGCTGCTGCGCGAGCGGACCGGGACCGGGCTCGTGCTCTCGATCGCGCTCGGCGCCGCCGGCGTCCTCGCCGTCGCGCGGCCGGCTGCGCTGTTCGGCGGGGCCGCCGCGTCGCTCGACCCGCTAGGGCTCGCGGCCGCGATCGCGGGCGCGTTCCTCTCGGCGTGCGCCTACGTGACCGTGCGACATCTCTCGGCGACGGAGCACCCCGTCGTGATCGTCTCGTACTTCGCCTGGGTCGCGGTGCTCGGCTCGCTCCCGTTCGCATTGCGGGACTTCGTGTGGCCGCGGGGCCTGGAGTGGGTCCTCCTCGCCGGCGTCGGCGTCGCGGCCCAGGCGGGTCAGGTCGCGATGACCCACGGGCTGCGGCTCCTGCCCGCGGCTCGCGCAACGGCGCTCTCGTACCTGCAGGTGGTCTTCGCGGCCGTGCTCGGCGCAGTCTTCTTCGGCGAGCGCCCGGGCGCGTGGACGGTCGTCGGTGCCCTCGCGATCCTGTCGGGCACGCTGCTCGCGCTGCGTGAGGGGCGGCGCGAGGCTCAGGCGGCGGGGAACGTGCCGGCGGACGCCAAGCGCTCGGCGCGCGCGTAGTCGAACGGCAGCGGCTCGCACGAGCCGGCGCACAGGGCGCCGAGGCGGTCGCGGCTCACCGGGTGCTCGAACTGGGCGTCGCGCATGTGCAGGCGCGCCCGCAGCTGCTCGAGGACCATCTCCTCGAGCCGCGCCCAGTCGTCCGCCGCGAGCGAGTCGAGCTCGAGCCCCGCGATCCCGGCGAGCATGTGCTCGAACTCGTCGCCGTGGAGCTGCTCGCACACCTCGGCGATGCGGTCGTCCGCACCGCCGCGCCCGCGCAGCCGGCGCCCCTCTTCGAAGAGCGTCGCGTAGCCACCCTCCGTGAAGCGCATCGCGCGCCGACCCAGCTCGCCGTGGCGCGCGACGTGCACCTCGCGCACGCGCCGCAGCGCGTCGTTCTCCGGCCAGCTCCAGACGGCGCGCAGCTCCTCGAGCGCGAGCGGGGCGTCCGCGGGCCCGCGCAGGGCCTCGTGGAGGTCCGCGAAGAGCCGGTAGTGCGAGAGCTCGGAGCTCAGCAGCCCGGCGGCGTCGGTCAGCGCGTCCGCGCCGGCGCCCATCGCGCCGGTCAGGGCGCGCTCGAGCCGGCCGAGCTGCACGGCGACCCCGTCCCAGAGCTCCTTGTACGCCTGGCGCGCGATCCAGCGCAGGTCGCTGGCGACGCTGCGCCCCGGCGATCCGAAGTAGCTGCGGACGATCTCCGCCTCGCCCGCCCAGAGGTGCGAGCTCCGCTCGATCAGGCGTCGAAGCTCGGCGCGAGCCACAAGGCCTCCGTCCGGAAGGTAGCCGCGGCGCCGCCTCGGGTGACACCGGATCGGGCCGCCGGGGTGACAGTCCTGCCACGTGGCCCGCTCCCCGCGCAGGCGGCGCGCCCGGCCGGGGCACCGCCCCTGCACTAGCTTCGCCGCCTCGTGGACGGGGACCCGCTCGGCGAGCCGCTGGAAGAGAACGCCCGCTGGGCGCGCGAGCTGGCCCCGGGGCTCTGTACGGCGGCCGGGGACGGGGCGTGCGCCTGGTACCACGCCGCGTACCCGACGCTCCGCCTCCTGGGTCTGGTCGCCACCCCGGAGCGCCACGCCCGGTTCTACGAGCGCGCGCTCCACGCGCGCCTCGGCGCACCGGGCTTCCGTCGCGTTCTCGTGTCGGGCGCGGCGGACACCGCCATGCTCGCCCTCGTCCTCCGCGCCGCGACGCCGGCGTCCCCGTTGCGCGTGTCGGTCGTGGACCGCTGCCTGACGCCGCTCGCGCTCTGCGAGCGGTACGGCGCGCGCGCGCGGGCCGACGTCGACGGGCGCGTGCTCGACCTCCTCGCGCCGGCTGGGCGCGAGGCTCCCGCTACGCCTTACGACCTCGCCTGCACCCACTCCCTCCTCGTCCTCGTGCCCCCCGAACGCCGCGGCGACCTCGTCGCGGCCTGGCGCGCGCAGCTGCGGCCGGGGGGCGTCGTGGTTTCGACCGCCCGCATCGACCCGGGCCGCGCGAGCCCGGCGCCGGCAGACGCGGAGGCGTTCGCCGAGCGCGCCCTCGCCGCGGCCCGGGCGTGTGCGACGCCGGTCGGTGTCGCACCGACCGCCCTCGCCGCCCTGGCTCGCGGCTACGCCGCGCGGCTCGCGAGCTGGCCGCTCGCCTCGTCCGACGCGCTGGCCGCGCTGCTCGACGCCGGCGGGTTCGCGCTGGAAGAGCTGCGCTGCGTCGACGTCGCGGGTGCGCTCGGCCACGGCGACGCCGCGGGCACGCACCGGAGCGCGACCTACGCCGAGTTCGTCGCGGTGCGGCGCTGACGCAGGCTCAGTCCTTCTCCCCGTCGAGGAGGCGCGCGAACAGGTCGCCGAGGCCGCGGCAGAACGCGGCGAAGCGCTCCTCGAACCGGCGCTCCACCGGGAGCGCGTATTGCCCGGGCCCGGGCACGAAGGGGTACGGGTTGGCCTCCCACACGACGACGCTGCCGTCGGCGCGCGTCGCGTAGTCGAGCGCCGCGTAGCCGAAGCCGAGCGAGCGGGCCGCGTGGGCGAGCACGTCCGGCGCCTCGCAGGGCGCCTCGAAGTAGGCCCAGTCCGCGGCCAGCATCTCGCGCTCCACGCGGCGCAGGCCCAACAGACCCGGGCGGCTCGCGCGACCCGGACGCGGGAGGTAGCGGCGCAGGTGCGACGTGCCGAGCCCGACGATCGGGCTCTTCGAGAAGAAGACGTGACGCGGCTGCAGCTCGCGCCCGAAGACGAACAGCCGCTTCTTGTGGTAGTAGCGCGCGAAGAGGCTCTCGGGCTCGCGCGCCGCCCAGCCCGCGCGGGTGTCGACGAAGGACGTCGCGACGCCGGGATAGCCGATGCGCGCGTCGGGCAGCCGGAGCCCGTCCTTCGCCGAGCGGCAGAAGTGCATGCGGTCCTGCGCGTGCATGAGGTCGCCCTTCAAGAGCAGCGGGTAGGGCGCGCGCGCGAGGACGTCCTCGAGCCCCGCGCGGTCGGCGAACGGGAAGCACGCGGCCGACGGAACGCCGGCCTCTTCCCAGAGGCGCGCCTGCGTGCTCTTGATCGAGTTCGAGAGCGCCGACGGCGGGTTCACGAGCACGAGCCCGCGCTCGCGCGCGTGCGCTTCGAGCGCGCTCGCCTCGGCGAAGCAGTCCGGGTAGAGCTCGCGCAGCGGATCGGCGAGCCAGAACACGACGGCGCGCACGCCGTCCAGCGGCGGCCCCGCGCCGCTCCCCGTCTCGTGGAAGCGCAGCCCGGCGCGCACCGCAGGCGCGTCGCGCGCGACGCGCTCGACCGGCGCCAGCATGCCCTCCTGCGCGCGCCCGCGGCCGGCGCCGTGGCGCACGATCAGGACGGTCACGGCGCGCGCTCGGCGTCCGCGCTCGCGGCCTGCCCGCCGCGCGCCCGGAGGAGGCTCGCCGGGAGACTCGCCAGGTCGCGCTCGGCGGCGTCGGGACGGCCCATCGCCCACCAGGCGAGCGCGACGGCGGCGGCGTAGCTCGCCGCGCCGACGCCTGCGAGGAGCAGGAGCTCGAGCGCGCGGGCGGTCGTGCTCGCAGGGAGTGCGTCGGGGGCCAGCGAGAGCACGGCGGGCACCATCGCCGCGCAGCCGAGGAAGGGCCGCCACATCGGCGCCGCGAGCTCGCGCAGCCCGATGTGCAGCCAGCGGGCGAGGAGGACCACGTTGAGCGGCACCATCACGGCGGTCGAGGCGATCGCGGCGAGCGCGGCGCCGCGCGTTCCGAGCGGCGGAACGAGGACGAGCATGGCAGGGACGAGCACCGCCAGGCCGATCGCCCTGATCGCCGTCATGACGCGCGGCGCGCCGAGCGCGACGAAGACGTAGCCGGCGTTCCCGGCGAGGACCGCGAGCGCGCCCGCCACGGAGAGCAGCTCGAGCACTGGGACGGTGTCCGCCCAGCCCTCCCCGGCCAGGAGCAGCACCAGGTAGTCCGCCGTCAGCCAGATCCCGACCGCGAGCGGAAGCGCCGCCAGCCAGATCACGCCCACGACGCGCAGGTAGCCCTCGCGGAGCCGCGCGGGGTCGCCCTGGAGCTGCGCGTAGCGGGAGAAGACGACTCGGTTGATCGGCGCCACGAGCTCGGAGGTCGAGAGGTACGCCAGCTCGTAGGCGAGGCCGTAGACGCCCACCGCGTGCGCTCCCTGGTAGCGGCCGAGGACGAGCGACGAGAAGCGGTCCTTGAGCAGCGCGAGGACGTTGTTCAGCTGGAGCCACATCGAGAACGAGAAGAGCTCGCTCCGGGCGGAGAGTCCCAGCCGCGGGCGGTACGGGTGCAGCGCGTAGCTCGCCGCCACGGACGCCGTCCGGCCGGCGAGCGTCCCGAGCACCAGCGCCCAGTAGGAGCGCGTCGCGACCGCCACGCCGACGGCGACCGCGAGGCCCGCGAGCTTTCCGGCCATCTGCTGGCGGAACTCGACGTCGAAACGCAGCTCGCGCCGGTACTCGGCGAGACCGACGTTCTCGAGCGCACCGACGATCCCCGAGAACGCCACGACGGCGATGATCGCGGGCAGGCGATCGTCGCCGTAGAAGCGTGCCATCGCCCAGGCGCTCGCCAGCATCAGCGCGGCCGCGGCGAGCGTCACGCCGAAGCGTAGCGTGAAGGCGGTGTCGTAGTGGCGCCGCTCGGGGCGCGGGTGGCGCACGAGCGCCCAGTCGAAGCCGAACGACGTGAGGACGTCGAAGAGCCCGGCGTACGCGACGGCGATTCCGACGACGCCGAAGTCGGCGGGAGTCAGGAGGCGCGCGAGCGCGGCGGTCGAGGCGAGCCCGAGGGCGCGATCGACGACGCGGCTCGCGATCGTCCACGACGCGCCGACGGAGGCGCTGCCCGCGGCCAGCGTCAGGCCTCGTCTTCGGCCCGCTGCTCCTCGGGCGTCAAGCGTCCCGCGATGACCTGCTGCGGCGTCGCCGCGAGCGGCGCCGCCGGCACCGGCGCGAGCTCGTTCAGGCGATCGACCAGGAGGCGCAGGCGCCCGGTGCGGCGGCGGTCGTAGTCGAGCACGAGCCGCGGGAGCGCCGGATACTCGCCAGCCTCCTCGGGCAGCGCCTCGGAGAGCTCCATGGGCCCTTCGGTGAGGACGTCGGCGAACTCCGCGTTCCAGCGCGCCAGCGTCGCCGCGTCGGGCGCGTGCCGCAGCCGGATCACGAGGCGGTCGCCCACGTAGCGGCTCGACTGGTAGTTGGCGTAGAAGCCGACGATCTCCGCCACGGCGGCGTCGACGTCGTCCGTCACCCGGAAGAGGTGCCTGTCGGCGTCGTCGATGAGGGCGCTCCCGAGCAATCCGGCCTCGACCCAGGCGAGCCACTCCTTCCAGTAGGTGCCACCGGGCGCGTCGACGAACACGATCGGCATGAGCTGCGCCTTCCCCGTCTGCACCAGGGTGAGGGCTTCGAAGCCCTCGTCGTGGGTGCCGAACCCGCCCGGGAAGAGCGCCACGGCGTGCGACTCCTTCACGAACATCACCTTGCGCGTGAAGAAGTAGCGGAAGTTGACGAGCTTCGGATCGCCGTGGATCACCGAGTTCGGCTGCTGCTCGAACGGCAGCCGGATGTTGACCCCAAACGAGTGCTCCCGGCCGGCGCCCTCCTGGGCGGCGCCCATGATGCCGTCCCCCGCGCCGGTGATCGTCATCCAGCCCTGATCCGTCATGCGCGCGCCGAAGCGGTACGCCTGGCGCCAGGTCGGCGCGTCGCGCGGCGTGCGCGCGCTGCCGAAGACCGACACCTTGCGGCGGTCCGCGAAGGGCTTGAACACGCGGAACGCGTGGCGCAGCTCCTTCAGGGCGCTCGCGACCAGCTTCAGGTCGCCGAGGTCGCGCTCCTCGGCCAGGAGCCGCAGCGCCGTCACGACGAGCTGGCGGACGTGCTCGGCGCCCTCGTGGCGCCCGCTCTTGCTCTGCACCCGCTCGAGGAGCTCTTCGACGAGCGCGTCGAGCTCCGGCTCTCCGAGCTTGTACCGCCGGCGCCGTCCTGCAGCCATGCCCAGCCGAAGATAACGGCCGCGCGCCGGTTCGACCTGAGCCGCCGCGCGCGGCGCGTCAGAAGACGTGGACGCCCATCGACGCGTCGCACGGGCCGACCCGTCCCTGCGCGGTGAGCGTGCCGCTCGGGGGGTCGTACACCCCGCTGCCGACGCAGCCGACGGCGTTCGGCGCGAAGCCGGCCGGATCGGTGTGGACGTAGCCCCAGTAGTTCAGCGCGCCGTCGCCATCGAGGTCGGAGGCCGCCTCGGCCGTGAACGCGTTGCACATGAGTCCCGGCGCTGGGCAGCCGGCCGGGGCGACGACGACCTTGTAGTTGAAGAGGGTCGCGCCCTCGGGCGCCCAGCCCATGTCGCTGTAGCCGCCGTTGTCGACCCACACGTCGCGCACGGGGTCGAGCGCGGCGTCCGCGACGGGCGAGGCCGCGCCTGCCACGAACGTGTCCGCCGCGCTCGCGAAGGCCAGCTCCGCGGTCCGGATCGACGCGAGGTTGGTGCGCGCCTCGCTCACGCGCGAGCGCAGCTGGAACTTCATGAAGGCCGGGATCGCGATGGCCGCGAGGATCGCGATGATCGCGACGACGATCATGATCTCGATCAGCGTGAAGCCGCGGCGTCGGTGCAGGGGGGGAAGGTGCATGGGGGGGCTCCGCGCGGATGCCATTGCAGGAGCCTTGCCAACCCGGCGCGCGCGTGGTGGCGCCCGTCACCGCGCGCAACGCGCAACCGGACGCCGGAGCGCGTCACCCGGTGACGATTCGCGTCACTCGCGGTCGAGCGGCTCGAGGGCCGCTCGCCAGGAGGCGGCGTCCTCGGGGTCCTCCTGCCAGGTGTAGAAGCGGGGGCCCTCGGCGCGGTGCCCGGCGTCGGCACGGCGCTCGGCCGGCGGGCTCTCGGAGGTCGCGGTCTCCAGGGGCGCGCTCTCGGCACCGCCGCCGAAGAGGGCCCCGAGCAGGCCGAGGAGGAGCCAGCGCCGCTGCACGGAACGTGAGAGGCCTTCCCCGGGTCTGCGGTTCCCGCGCGCTACGTGCGGCTCGCCAGCCACTCGACGGTGCGCGCCCCCGCGCCCGGCTCGGGCTCGAACACCGCGGCGCAGAAGTCCGTGACGCCGGCCTCCTCCAGCTGGCGCAGGGCGTCGCCGAGCACGCGCTCGTCGCCCGCGATGGCGACGTCGGCGGGCCCGGCCGCGCCCTCGCGGTCGAGCATGGCTCGGTAGGACGGCAGCTGGCCGTACACGGCGAACGTCTCCGCGGCCTTGGCGCGCGCCGCGGTGGCGTCGCGCACGAGCGCGATCGGAAGACCCGCCACGATGCGCGGGGCGGGCGCGCCCGCTGCGCGTGCAGCGTTCGCGATCGTCGGCACGGTGTGCGCGGCGAGCGTGCGCGCCCCCGTCATCCACGTGATCGTGCCTGCCGCGAGGCGCGCGGCGAGCTCGAGCATCTTCGGGCCGAGCGCCGCGACGAGGACCGGCACGGGCGTCGCGCCCGGGACCTGGAGCGCGACCTGTACGCGGTACTCCTCCCCCTTGTAGTCGCACGGCTGTCCGCGCAGCAGCGGCCCGAGCACCTCGAGGTACTCGCGCATGTGCGACGCGCGCCGCGCGTACGAGAGGCCGAGCAGGTGCTCGATCACGAGCTGGTGCGAGAGCCCGATCCCGAGCGTGAAGCGCCCGCCGGAAGCCGCCTGCGCAGTGAGGGCCTGCTGCGCCATCGCGACCGGGTGGCGCGGGTAGGTCGGCACCACCGCCGTGCCGAGCTCGATCCGCTTCGTCTCGCGGCCCACGATGCCGAGCGCGCCGATCGCGTCGAGCGAGAAGATGTTTGCCATCCACGCAGTGTGGAAGCGCTTCGCCTCGAGCTCCTGCGCCCGCGCGACGAGCCCGTCGAGCCCGGGCGCGCTGCCCGAGCCCTCGCCGATCATCATGCCGATCCGCATCGCGTCTCCCTCCGCCGCGGCCCTCGCGGGCGCGGGTGTGCGTCGCTCACGCGGGGACCTCCGCGTCCTGCGGCAGGTCGTCGGTGATCTCGAACCAGGGCGCCTTCGACGCCACGAAGATGTGACGGCTCGGCCGCACGCCGGGGTCGCCGTCGATGCTGCCCATGGGGATGACGACGACACTGCGGTCGGCGTCCGTCCGCGGCAGCGCGGACCCGCACGTGCGGCAGAAGACCTGGGTGAAGCGCAGCGCCTCGGGCACCTTGAACGACGCGAGCGCGCCCTCGCCCCGCATGAACGCGAAGCCGTCGAGCGGGAGGAAGAGGTTCGTCGCGTGGGCCGCGCCGCGCGCCTTGCGGCAGCGCGAGCAGTGGCAGCTCCACGCGCGCAGCGGCTCGCCGCGCGCCTCGTACGCGACCGCCCCGCACAGGCAGCTGCCGCGCACGACGCGGTCGGATGCGGGGCGAGCGAGGTCGGGGTGGCTCGGCGCCGGCACGCCGGCCGGGAACCCCTCGGAAGCCGGGAGCCCGTCCCGGATCTCGACCCACGGCGCCTTCGAGCCCGCGAAGATGTGTGCCTCCGGGCGCAGCCCCGGGTCGTCGTCCATCGGACCGACGGGGAGGAATAGCTGCTCCTCGAACGGGTCTCCGGGCACCGGGCTTCCGCAGCGGCTGCAGAACGCGCGCGAGAAGCCCGGTGAGGACTCGTAGCGCGCGACACCGGCCTGCCCGCGCGTGAAGTGCACGCTCTTCGCGGGCGCCATCAGGTAGCTGGCGAAGCCGCTGCCGTGGAACTTGCGGCAGCGCCCGCAGTGGCAGTGGTGGAGCCAGGACAGCGGACCGTCGGTCTCCCACGCCACGTCGCCGCACAGACAGCTCGAGCGGACCACGCGTGCCCTCCCGAGCCGAGGCTAGCGCGGCGCGCCTCACGCGGGCCGGCCGCGGCGCCGGCTGCCGCCGGAAGGCTGGCCGCAGCG
>DATAGA010000464.1:0-2350 GCA_036257215.1 Myxococcota bacterium | reverse complement strand
AGGAAGCGGTCGACCTCGCCGCTGCGCTCGAGCAGCCACGCGCGCAGGTCCACTACGGCTCGCCCTCACCGGAGGGCAGCGGCCGCGTCGCGAGCCCGCCGCCTTCGCGCACGAGCTGCTCGAGCCGGCGCTCGCTCACCTCGAGCTGCTCGGCGCAGCGGCGCGAGAGTCGCACGCCCTCCTCGAACGCGACGAGCGCCTGCTCCAGGGCCAGCTCTCCGGTCTCGAGGCGCTCGACGATGGCCTCGAGCCCGGCGAGCGCCTCCTCGAACGAGAGCGCGCTCGCGGCTCCGCGCGACGGATGCGCGTCGGCGTCCTCGCCCATCGTCGCCCGAAGCTAACCGGCGCGCCCCGGCGGCGTCAAACGCGCCGTCCGGGAAACCCCTTGCGGATCGGGCGCGTCGGCCGTCTCGGCAGGCGCGGACGCGGCCGACGACGCGTCGGTCGCGGGCGCCTCGTCGACCCGCGCCCGCACCTCGCCCTCGCCGAGGCGCACGCGCAGCGCGTCGCCCGGCGCGAGCTCGCCGGCGCGCCGCACGATCGCGCCGGTGTCGACGCGCTGCACGAGCGCGTAGCCGCGGCCGAGCACGGCGAGTGGCGAGAGCGCGTCGAGCCGCGCGGCCGCCGAGCGCAGCCGCGGACCCTTGCGCTCGAGCGCGCGCCGCGCGGCGGCAGGGAGCGCGCGCGAAGCCGCGTCGAGCCGCGTGCGCCGGGCGCGCAGCTGCTCCGTGGGCGCGTGCCTGCGCAGCCCCTCGTGCGCGCGCGCGTGCCGGTGCTGCGCGCGCTCGAGCGCGCGCCGCGCGGCGGCGACCAGGCGCCTGCCGTCGCGCCCGAGCCGCAGCGCGATCGCCGCGCGGTCCGGCACCGCCAGCGCGGCGGCCGCGGACGGCGTGGGCGCGCGCGCGTCGGCGGCGAGATCGGCGATCGTGAGGTCGACCTCGTGGCCCACGCCCGAGACCACCGGCACGGGCGTGGCGCGGATCGCGCGCGCCACTCGTTCGGTGTTGAACGGCTGCAGGTCCTCCAGCGCGCCGCCGCCCCGCACGAGCAGGATCACCTCGACGTCGGGTCGGGCGCCGAGCGCCGCGAGCGCGGCCGCGATCTCGTGCTCGGCGCCCTCGCCCTGGACGCGCGCCGCGGCGAGGAGGAGCGGAACGCCCGGGCAGCGCCGGCCCGTGACCTCCACGACGTCGCGCAGCGCGGCGCCCTGCGGCGAGGTCACGACCCCGACCGCCCGCGGGAGCAGCGGGAGCGCGCGCTGGCGAGCCGGGTCGAAGAGGCCCTGCGCCTCGAGCCGAGCGCGCAGCTGCTCGAACGCGAGCTGGAGCGCCCCGCGGCCCCGCGGCTCGAGGTGGCGCACGAGCAGCTGCAGCTCGCCGCGCGGCTCGTACAGGGTGGCCTCGGCCAGGACCAGCACTTCGAGCCCTTCCTCGGGAAGGAACGGCAACCGCCTGGCCGCGCTGCGGAAGAGGGCCGCCTTGATCTGCGCGCCCTCGTCCTTCAGCGTGAAGTAGCAGTGGCCCGAGGGACCGCTGCGCAGGTTGCTGATCTCGCCCGCGACCCAGACCCGGCCCACGCGGTGCTCGAGCAGCGTCCGCAGCCCCGCGACGAGCTCCGAGACCCGCAGGATCCGCGGCCCGGCGCGCTCGTCCGGCGGCCGGGAGGGCTGGCTCAGGGCTTCGCGCCCTCGAGAGCCGCCGTCGGCTTCGGCGCCTGCGCCTTGGCCGGCCCCGGCTCGGGCCCGCGCAGGCGCTCGAAGTAGGTCCAGCTCTTCAGCACCTCGAGCGCACGCGAGAGCTGCACGTCGTCCTCGGGGCCCTGCGTCCGCTTCGGCACCGTGGGCGGGGTGGGATCCGACTTGATCGGGGCCGGGCCGCCCTCCGCTCCCGGGGTCTCGAAGTGGCCCTCGAGATCGCGCTCGCGGATCGCCGGCGGCAGCTCGTCGTCGCCTTCCGGGGCCGGCGCGTTCGGCTGCTCGACGACGATGTCGGGCGCGATGCCGACGGCCTGGATCGAGCGGCCGGAGGGCGTGTAGTAGAGCGCCGTCGTGAGCCGCAGGCCCGAGCCGTCCTCGAGCGGGTAGACCGTCTGGACCGAGCCCTTGCCGAAGGTCGGGGCGCCGAGCACGAGCGCGCGCTTCTGGTCCTGCAGCGCGCCCGCCACGATCTCCGACGCGCTCGCCGTGCCCGAGTTCACGAGCACGACCATCGGGTAGCTCGGCCCCTCGCCATCGGCGCGCGCGCGGAACTCCTGGCGCTGGCTCTCGACGCGGCCCTGCGTGTAGACGATGAGGCCGTCGGCGAGCCACAGGTCCGCGACCTTCACCGCCTGGTCGAGCAGCCCGCCCGGG
>DATAGA010000579.1:0-2158 GCA_036257215.1 Myxococcota bacterium | reverse complement strand
CGTCACGAGCGCGAGGAGCAGCAGCGCGGGGCGGCGCATGGGCGGGCCACCCTAGCAGTGCGACCCACGACCCGCTCCCGGACGCTGGCCGCTCGGTGGGCGGGCTATCCTCACCGCATGCGCCGCGACCGAGCGTTCGATCTCCAGCCGACGACGCCGTACGAGGTGCGCTGCTACCGCTGCCAGTGCTCGTTCGCGCCGGGCACGCGGCGGTGCGTCCACTGCGGCGAGCGCATCGGCGGGGCGCCCGTTCCGTTCGGCCTGGTGGAAGGCGCGAGCCCGCCCGCGACGGCGGACGACGACGCGCGGCCGGAGGCGCCGAGCTTCGCGCGCGGCCTGCTGTGGCTGGTGTCGGCGGGCGCCGCGGTGCTCCTCTCCGCGCTCCAGACCTGCGGGCTCGAGCGCTGACGCGCGGGTAGCACCTCCGCAGCGCGCTCCCTGCGCGCGCGCTGCCGGCTCGAGGACCGTCTCGCGCGCGTAGTGAGGATCGCGAACGCGACCTTGCGAGGGTGAGCCCCCTCACGTCGGCCGCGCGCGCTGCCGATGCGGGGCCGAGCGGCGCCTCGCCGCCCGGAGGTTCCATGCGCGTCGCGGACGTCGATCTCACCGACCCCGATCTCTTCGCCGCGGGCGTCCCGCACGAAGCGTTCCGCGTGCTCCGGCGCGAGGCACCGGTCTACTGGCACCGCGAGAAGGAGGGCCCGGGCTTCTGGGCCATCACGCGCCACGACGACGTCGTGCACGTCTCGAAGCGACCCGACCTGTTCTCGTCCCACCGCGGCGGCACGAACATCTTCGACGTGCCCGAGGCGGACCTCGAGATCACGCGCTCGCTGCTCATCAACATGGACCCGCCGCAGCACGTGAAGTTCCGGCGCCTCGTGCGCCAGGGCTTCACGCCGAACCGCGTGCGCCTGCTGCTGCCCCGCGTGCGTGCGCGTGCGGCGGCGCTCGTCGACGCCCTCGTCGAGAAGGGCGAGTGCGACTTCGTGCGCGAGGTCGCGGCCGAGCTGCCGCTCCAGGTGATCGCCGAGCTGATGGGGATCCCCGAGGACGACCGCGGCCGGATCTTCGAGCTCTCCAACCGGCTGATCGGCTTCGACGACCCGGAGTTCCAGAACTCCTTCGAGGACGGCAAGCAGGCGGCGGCCGAGATGTGGCTCTACGCGCACAAGCTCGCCGTGGAGCGCAAGGAGGGTGAGGGCGAGGACCTCGTGAGCGCGTTGATGCGCGCCGAGGTCGACGGCCACCGGCTCTCGGAGCTCGAGTTCAACAACTTCTTCCTGCTGCTCGCGGTGGCGGGCAACGAGACCACGCGCAACCTGCTGTCCGGCGCGATCCAGGCGCTGATCGAGCACCCGGACCAGTGGCGCCGGCTGCAGCGCGACCGCTCGCTGCTCGACACGGCCGTCGAGGAGTTCCTGCGCTGGGTGACCCCGGTGATGCACTTCCGCCGCACCGCCACGCGCGACGTCGAGATCCGCGGCCAGCGCATCCGCGAGGGCGAGAAGGTCGTGATGTTCTACCCGGCCGCCAACCGCGACGAGCACGTGTTCGAGCTGCCCGACCGGTTCGACGTCGCCCGCGGCGACAACCCGCACCTCGCCCTGGGGATCGGCGAGCACTACTGCATGGGGGCGAACCTCGCGCGCATGGAGATCCGCGTGCTGTTCGAGGAGCTGCTGCGGCGGGTGCCCGAGCTCGAGCTGGCCGGGTCCGTCCGGCGCCTGCGCTCCTGCTTCATCTCCGGCATCAAGACGATGCCGGTGCGCGTGGTGGCCGAGGACTGACCCTCGCGGCCGCTGCGGCCGCGCTCAGTCCTCGACGATCGAGATCGCCTGGCGCGGGCAGAGGCGGACGCACTCCTCCATCTTCGCGCGCATCGACGCCGGCGGGTGCTCGATCAGGATGTGGAGGTGGTCGTTGTCGTCCACCTTGAAGACCTCGGGTGCGATGTCCATGCACACCGCGTTCGCCTCGCAGAGGTCGAAGTCCACGACGATCTTCATGCTTCCTCCCAGACCGGAGCGCGGAGGCTAGCGCGTCCCGCGGGGCCGCGTCACGCGGCCAGGAACCGCGCCGGCTCGACCTCCCGGACGCGGCCGTCACGCGCGAGGCGCGCGAGGTGCTGGGCCATGCTCCGTCGCTCCACCGGCTC
>DATAGA010000436.1:0-6384 GCA_036257215.1 Myxococcota bacterium | reverse complement strand
CTCGGCGCCCCAGCGCAGCGCCTCGGCGAAGGTCGGCGCGCCGAGCGGGTAGAGCATGAACTCCTGGAAGTCGACGTTGTTGTCCGCGTGCGCGCCGCCGTTGAGCACGTTCATCATCGGCGCGGGGAGGAGCGCGGCGCCGTCGCCGCCCAGGAAGCGGTAGAGCGGCACCCCCGCGGCGGCGGCACCCGCGTGGGCGGCGGCGAGCGAGACCCCGAGCAGCGCGTTCGCGCCGAGGCGCGACTTGGTCTCCGTACCGTCGAGCGAAACGAGAGCGCGATCGAGGGCTTCCTGGTCTGCGGGCGTGCCGAGCGCGAGGTTTGCGACTGCGTTCGCAATCTCTCCGTTCACGTAGCCGACGGCCTTGCGCACGCCCTTCCCGCGGTAGCGCGCCTCGTCGCCGTCGCGCAGCTCGAGCGCCTCGCGCGAGCCGGTCGACGCGCCGGAGGGCACGGCCGCGCGTCCGAGGCGACCCCCCGCCGTGCGCACCTCGACCTCGACCGTCGGGTTGCCCCGCGAGTCCAGGATCTCCCGCCCGTGCACCGCAGCGATCCGATCCGCCATGCGGCAGCTCTCCTCTCCTCGGAAAGGCGGACGAGTGTAGGGCATGGCCGTCGAGGCTCCGGTGCCCGACGGAGGCGGCGCCCGCGCACACGACGCGGCAAGCGGCGCGGCGCCCTGCAGAAGTGGCTAACGATACTATAATGGTTACACTAGACACCATGGCCTACCTCGTCCGCCGCGGTCCCCGGCGCGTCGAGATCCGAGAGAGCCGCGCGACGGCGCGGGGCGCGCGCTCGCGGGTGCTCGCGAGCGCCGACGGGACGCTCACCCGGGACGTGGTGGCGCGCGCCGCGGCGCAGGCCTCGCGCCCGTTCTCCCCCGAAGCGCTCGTCCGGCGGGCCCGTGCGCTCGGGATCCCGGTCGAGGCGCGGACTCGCGAGCCCGAGGCCCGCGCGCTCCTGGCGCGGCTTCGCCGCGGCGACCCGGTCGACCCCGCGATCCTGGCCGCCCTGCGGCGCGCGCTCGCCCGCCTCCCCGAAGCCGAAGCGCCCGAGCCGCTCGCGGACGTGACCGAGTGGCTCGGGGCCGGTACCGCCGAGCGGGGCGCGGCGCTGCGGGAGCTCCTCGACCTCTACGGGCGCATCGCCGAGAGCCGGCCACCTCCGCGGCGCCGGGGAGCCGCGCGCTTCCCGCGCTTCAGCTCTCGCCGGAAGGCTGGCTGAGCGTGGCGGCCACGTCCCTCTCGGAGAAGGTGCTCCTGCTGGAGGAGGGCCTGCGGGGGCGCGGGCTCCCCCATGCCTTCGGCGGCGCCCTCGCCCTCGCCTACTACGCCACGCCACGCGCGACCGTGGACATCGACGTCAACGTCTTCGTCGGCGTGGAGCGCGCGGGCGAGGTGCTCGACCTGCTCGCGACCCTCGGCGCCGACCCGCTGAGCGCGAAGGAGCGCGAGCAGCTCCGGCGCGACGGGCAGGCGCGCGTGCGCTGGGACGCCACCTCCGTGGACCTGTTCTTCTCGTACGACGCCCTCCACGAGAGCTGCCTCGCGCGGCGCCGGCGCGTGCCCTTCGGCGAGGGCGACGCGATCCACGTCCTCTCCCCCGAGGACCTCCTGGTCTTCAAGGCGCTCTTCGACCGCGACAAGGACTGGCGCGACCTCGAGGAGCTCGTCTACGCCCAGGCCGGCGAGCTCGACGCCGGGTACGCGCGAGGCTGGCTCGAGCGCATCGCCGGGGCGGACGACCCGCGCACGCGGCGGGTCGTCGCGCTGGTCGACCGCCACGCCTGAACGCTTCGCCCGCCTGGATCAGCGCGGCACGACGACGAGCGCGCCGCTCGGGCCGCGCAGCAGATCGACCTCGACGCCGAACGCGGCGCGCAGGAGGTCGGGGCGGAGCAGCTGCTCGGCGGGCCCGGTCTCGATGCGTCCGTCCGAGAGCAGCGCGAGCCGATCGCAGTAGCGCGCCAGCAGCGAGAGGTCGTGCGAGACGGCGAGCACCGCGCGTCCCTCTCGCGCGAGCTCGCGGGCGATGCCGAGCACGCGCAGCTGGTGGGGCAGGTCGAGGTGCGCGGTCGGCTCGTCGAGCAGGAGGATCGGCGCCTCCTGCGCGAGGGCGCGCGCGACGAGGACGAGCTGGCGCTCGCCGCCCGAGAGCTCGAGCACCGAGCGCTCGGCGAAGGCGTCGATGCCGAGGCGCGCGAGCGCGGCGTGCGCGATCGCGCGGTCGCGCGCCGTCTCGAACCCGAGGAGGCCGAGGTGCGGGCTGCGGCCCATGAGCGCGAGCTCGCCCGCCGAGAATGCGAACGCGATCTCGGAGTCCTGCGCGACGACGGCCACGCGACGCGCAACCTCGCGCCGCGAAAGCGCTTCGAGTGGGTCGGCCCCGACGCGCACGCGCCCGGCGTCCGGACGCAGGACGCCGCTGGCAACCCGCAGCAGCGAGCTCTTGCCGGCGCCGTTGCGGCCGACCAGGCCGAGCAGCTCGCCAGGCGCGACGTCGAGGCTCGCCCCGCGCAGCACGGGCCGGCCGCCGAGGGAGAGCTCGATGCCCTCGAGCGCGAGCGCGCTCATCCTGCGCGCCCGGGCTGGCGGCGCAGCAGCACGAGGAAGAGCGGTCCGCCGACGAGGGCCGTGATCGCGCCGACGGGGAGCTCGCGTCCGCCGAGCACCGTGCGCGCGGCCGTGTCGCACACGACGAGGAACGCGGCGCCGCCGAGCGCGGCCGCCGGCAGGAGCAGGCGATGATCGGGTCCGAGCGCGAGGCGCAAGAGGTGCGGGATGATGAGCCCGACGAAGCCGATCAGCCCCGCGACCGAGACCGCGGCGCCGACCATGAGCGAGCCCGCGACGAGGAGCAGTCGGCGCATCGGCTCGACCGCGATTCCGAGCTGGAGCGCCGGCTCCTCGCCGAGCGCGAGCAGGTTCAGCGCCCGCGCGAACGGCATCGCGCAGCCGAGCCCGAGGGCGAGGAACGCCGCGACGAAGCCCGCGACCTCGAAGCGGCCCTCCGAGAGGTTCCCGATCAGCCAGAGGAAGAGGCTCGCGCCCTCGGTGAGCCCGGCGCTGCTCGCGACGAAGACGATCGCCGCCGAGGCGAAGGCGTTGAAGACGACGCCGGTGAGCAGGAGCGTCGTCGGGGAGAGCCGACCCCGGCCGCCGGCCGCCGCGAAGAGGAGGAGCAGCGTCGCGAGCGCGCCGGCGAAGGCGGCGGGCGGGACCGCTGCGTAGCCGAGCCCGAGCGCGCCGCCGCCGGCGAGGACCGCGATGCCGCCGAGCGCGGCGCCGCCCGAGACGCCGAGCACGTAGGGGTCGGCGAGCGGGTTGCGCAGCAGCGCCTGGAAGAGCGCCCCCGCGCTCGCGAGCGACGCGCCGACGAGCGCGGCGAGGAGCGCGCGCGGGAGGCGGACGCGCAGCACGATGTCCGCGGCCGGACCGGCTCCGTCCTCGCGCCGCAATGCCCGCAGCGCGCCGGCGGGGTCGAGACCGCTCGGGCCGACGGCGAGCGCCAGCGCGAGCGCGCCGGCGAGGAGCAGCGCGAGTGCGGCGGAGACGCCGGCGACACGGGCGGGGGTCACCGCCCGCGTCACGGCGCGCCGTCCGGGGAGGCGGGCGGCGCGGGAGCCGGCGACGGTGCTCCCGGTGCCGACGGCGAAGGCTCGGTGCCGTCCGGCGCGCCCTGCACCGCGTCGGCGAGCGCCGCGAGCGCGCGGTCGAGCCACGGCCCCGGCAGCGTCACGGCGCCGGGCGCGAGCGCGACGACGCGCCCCGCGCGCACCGCGGGCAGCGACGCCCAGCGCGCCCAGTAGCGCTCGGCCGGCTCGCTCTCGCCGCTCGCGTCGAGCAGCAGCTCGGGCGCCGCCGCGAGCAGCCACTCGCGCGCGACGCGGGGATACGGCTCGGCGAACTCGTGCGCGGCATTCTCGGCGCCCGCGCTCGCGAGCATCTCGTCGACGAAGCTGCCGCGGCCGACGACGAAGAGCGGGTCGCGCTGGAGCACGAGCACCGTGCGCGGGCGCGGCCGGCTCGCGGCGCGCGCCTCCGCCGCCGCGCGCGCGGCGCGGATGGCGTCGACGCGCACGCGCGCCTCCCGGGCGCGCCCGAGCCGCGCGCCGAAGGTCTCGATCGCGGCGAGTACCTCCTCGAAGGTGACCGGGCCCAGCGGCAGCACCGGGAGCCCGAGCTGCTCGAGCGTGCGCTGGAAGTCGCGCTGCTCGGCCGCCGGAACGAACGCGACGAGGTCCGGCTCGAGGGCGACCACGGCCTCGATGCTCGGGTTGTAGAGCCCGCCGACCGCCGGAAGCCCCGCCACCTCGGGCAGCGCCTGGAGCGAGAAGCTATCGACGCCGACGAGGGCGTCGCGCGCGCCGAGCGCGACGGCGATCGCCGTGAGCGAGGGGTTGAGCGACACCACGCGCCGCGCGACGGCGGGCGCCTCGGGGGCGGGGCTCTCGGCTCGCGCGGCGTCACGCGCCGCGGGCGAGCCGGGCTCGCGCGCGGGAGTCTCCGCCGCGGCGAGCCCGAGGGCCGTGAGCAGGGCCACGGCTCCGAGCACTGCGCGGGTGACGGCGGGCTGGGCGAGCGCGGCGCGAGCGGCGCGCGCGGGCGACCACCAGGCAAAGAGGAGCGCACGGCGGAGCGCAGCGAGCGCGGCCGCCGAGCTGCGGCGGGGGAGAGACATGGCGGCGGATTCTAGTGACCCCGGCGGCTGGGTTCCGGGGGCGGAGCGCCCCCGGAACCGGCCGGCCTCGGCGCTACTGCAGCGTCGTGCGGCCCTCGGTCACGACCTGCGAGCGGATGCGCTCGAGCGCCGCGTCGCCGATGCCCTTCACCTCGCGCAGCTGCTCGACGCTCTTGAAGGCGCCGCGCTCCTTGCGGTAGTCGAGGATGGCGCGGGCCTTCGCCTCGCCGATCCCCGGCAGCTTCACGAGCTCTTCGAGCGTGGCCGTGTTCACGTTCACGACGGAGCCCGGGGCCTCGGCCCCGGCGCCCGACGCGAGCCCGGCGGCGAGGAGCGCCGCGCCGACGAGTGCGAGCAGCGCGGCGCGGACCGACGCGGTCCGGCCCGAGCGGGCGGTGTGGAAGCTCTGCATGGATCTCTCCCCGGGACCAGCGGGGCGAGAAGCGGGATCAGTGGGCGCGGGCGACCGCGAACTCCGCCGCCTCGTAGAGCGCGCGCTTCGCGGGGCCGTCCGCGAACGGCGCGACCGCCGCGCAGGCGCGCTCGACGTGCTCGCGCGCGCGCCGGTCGGTGTCCTCGACGCCGCGGTAGCGGCGCACGAGCTCGACCACCGGCTCGAGGTCCTCCTCCGAGAGCACCTGCTCCGGATCGACCAGGCCCTCGGCCGAGAGCGCCGCGGCGCGCCGGCCGGCCGTCTTGATCAGCGTCTCGGCCTGCTCGCGCTCGGCCGCCGTGCAGCGCTTGAGCGCGAGCAGGAGCGGCAGCGTTACCTTGCCCTCGCGCACGTCGGCGCAGGGGCGCTTGCCGAGGTCGGCGGCGGCGGCGCTGTAGTCGAGCGCGTCGTCGCGCAGCTGGAACGCGAGCCCGAGCTGGCGGCCGAAGTCGGCGAGCCGCCGCCGCTCGGCGCGGGTCACGCCTCCGAGGATGGCGCCCGCGTCGCAGGCGGCGGAGATCAGCTCGGCGCTCTTGCGGTCGATCACGCCGTAGTAGTGCTGCTCGGTCACCGTGGGGTCGAAGCTGCGCTCGAGCTGGAGCAGCTCGCCCTCGGCCATGAGCTTGATCGTGTTGGAGAAGATCCAGAGGATCTCGAGATCGCCGTCCTCGACGATCATCTGCGACGCGCGCGCGTACAGGAAGTCCCCGACGAGCACGGCGCGGCGGTTGCCCCACACGACGTTCGCGGCGGGGCGGCCGCGCCGCAGCTGCGCGAGGTCGACGACGTCGTCGTGGAGCAGCGTCGCGGTGTGCAAAAGCTCGACGGCGGCCGCGACCTGCACGCGACGCGGCCCGGTGTAGCCGCACAGCTCGGAGGCGAGCAGCAGCAGCGCGGGGCGCAGGCGCTTGCCGCCGCCGCCGAGGACGTGGTCCCCGATCAGCCCGACGAGCGCCTGATCCGACGCGAGCTGCTCGCGCATGGCGCGCTCGACCTGCGCGAGGACGTCGTCGAGCTGCGCGAGCGCAGGCGCGGGGGGGCCGCTCTCCATGCCGCTGCGAATCTAGCGCGCGGCGGCGCCGGCCCACAATGCCCCGAGACGGGAAAAGCCCTCGGAGATCGCGTGTTTGAGCGCTGTTTACGGCGCCGCGTATGCGCGTTCACGCGGGTCGCCCGAGCGCTCCGCGCGCAGCCATGCAACGGCGTCGGCGAGGCTCGCGACGGGGACGACTTGTGCGTCGAGGCCGGCCGGCGCCGGCGCGCCGGCGG
>DATAGA010000334.1:0-2501 GCA_036257215.1 Myxococcota bacterium | reverse complement strand
CTGACGCAGATCCGAGCGGTGGCGCTCCACCTCGACGAGTTCGCGGGCGAGAGCCGCAGCGCGCTCTACGCCTTCGTGCGCGACCACGTGCCGCCCGAGAGCGCCGTGCTCCAGGACCGCTACGCCGGGCTGTCCGACCCGATCGAGGGCTACACGACGCCGGATCAGCCGGCGCTGCGCACGTGGGTCCTGACGCGCCACTACGCGGTCGACTACGGCAGCGTCGACGACATGCGGGCGGCCGGGGTCGAGTACGTGGCGGTCTGCGAGCGGACGTACGGCCGCTTCTTCGGCGCGCCGCGCCGGTTCGACTCCGACGACGTCCGCGAGCGCTTCGAGCGCCGCCGCGCGCGCTACGCCGAGCTCTTCGAGCGCGGCGAGCTCGTGTTCGAGGCCGGCCGCTCGCGCGTCGCCGGGGTCGCCGTGAACCCCGTGGTGCGGCTCTACCGGCTGCCCGGGGTCGCGCCCGCTCCGACGCGTTCGTCGCCGACGTCCGGCTCCTGACGCCCGTCGCGCCGGCGCGCGACGCGCGGATCGGCGCGAGGACCGCGAACGCCCAGCCCACCCTCGTCCAGGGCAGCAGCAGCGCGATCACGGCGCGCAGCGCCGCCGGGAACGACCGCGGCGCACGCGCGCCCGGGCCGTCGAGCACGTAGCCGCGGGTGGCGCGCGCTCGCCCGCCGAGCCACACGCGCGTCTCGGGGCTCGCGGCGAGGTTCCTGACCCACTGCGAGCGGCCGCCCCGGAACGTGGCGACGACGAGGTGCGCTCCGATCCGCGTGACCGCGAGCGGCGTGCGCGCGAGCCGGCCGCTGCGGCGACCGCGCGTCTCGAGCACGACGAACCCCGTCGGCGCGAGATGCGGCGAGCCGAGCCCCGCGCGGATGCTCGGCTCCACGACGCTGTTGAGCATCCGGAACAGCTGGACCTCGACGGCTCGCGCGCTCGGCATCACTTCCTCAGCCCCCCGTCCGCCGGCAGCGTCCCGAGCGCTGCGGCGACCGTCAAGGCGTCGCGCAGCGCGGCGACGTCGTGGGTGCGCACGTAGTCCGCGCCCAGCGCGGCCGCAGACAGCTCGGCGGCCAGCGTGGCGGCGCCCCGCTCGTGGACCGGCCGCCCCGTGAGCTCGCCGAGGAACGACTTGCGCGACACCGACACCATGACGGGCAGCTCGAAGGTACGCCGCAGCCGCGGCAGGTCCCGCAGGACGGCGAGGGACGCGTCGGCCCTTCCGCCGAGGAACAGGCCCATCCCCGGGTCGAGCACGAGGCGGTCGCGGGACACCCCCGCCGCCGTGAGCGCGCGGAGCCGCGCGTCGAAGAACGCGTAGACGCGCTCGAGGACGCGCTCCGGCGCGAGCGGCTCGCGCGTCGCCCCGCCCACGGAGTGCATGACGAAGAGCACGGCGCGCGCCGCTGCGAGCTCCTCGTACAGCGCCTCGTCCGGGAAGCCCGCGACGTCGTTCAGGTAGGGAACGCCGCGGCGCAGGCAGTAGCGCTGCGTCTCGCGCTCGCGAGTGTCGACGGAGACGGGGACCCCTTCGGGAAGGAGCGCGTCGAGCACCGGCGCGATCCGGCGGATCTCCTCGTCGGCCGGGACCCGAGCGGCGTCCGGGTGCGTGGAAGCGGGGCCGAGCTCCACGACGTCCGCGCCGTCGGCGAGCAGCCGGCGCGCATGCGCGGTCGCCGCGCCGGGCTCGAGGTAGCGCCCGCCGTCGGAGAAGGAGTCGGCCGTGACGTTGACGACGCCGACGAGACGCGGACGCTCGCGCGGCTCCGAGAGCGGGCGTGTACGCGACACGACCGCGCAGCTCGCTAGCGGCCGCGCGCCAGCGCGGACGCGAGCGCCGGGAGCTGCGCGACGACGGTCAGGTGTCCGTGACCCGGTAGCACGCGCAGCGTCGCCGTCGGGACGAGGTCGGCGGTGTGGCGGCTGTGCGCGAGGGGCACGACGTGGTCGAGCTCTCCGTGGACGACCTCGATCGGCGCGGAGATGCGGCGCGGGTCGAACGGCCAGGGCCGGCCCTGGACGGAGACGTCCTGGGCGTACCCGGCAGGTCCTTGCCGGAGCGCCTCGGCGAGCGCCTGCTGCAGGCTCGGGTCGGCCAGGAGCGGGTGGTCGCACTCGGGGAACTCGAACGGCTGCTCGAAGAAGCCGCTCCCGTCCGCGCCGAAGCGCTCGACGCACGCCGCGACGACCGCGTCCTCGTCGGCGAGCCGCATGAGGCGCGCCTCCTCCTCGAGGTAGCCGTCCCACGCGCCGGGCCAGCCCATGTCCGTGACGCCGGCCAGCACGACGCCACCTACCACGCGCTCGCGTAGCTCGGCCGCACACGCGACGGCGTAGGGGCCGCCCGAGGAGTGGCCCGCCACGAGGAACCGCTCGATCCCGAGCGCGTCGGCGAGCGCCGCGACGTCCGCGGGCCAGTCCGCGAGCGAGCGGCCGCGCTGCGGCGACGAGCGCCCGTAGCTCGGTCGGTCGGGGGCCACGACGCGGACCCC
>DATAGA010000243.1:0-20587 GCA_036257215.1 Myxococcota bacterium | reverse complement strand
CAACAGGCCCGCCATGATCGGCAGCATGGCCGCGTTGGCGAGCTGGAACAGCACGACGACGGCCGCAAAGATCAGCAGCGCCCGGTTTCGGACGAGGGTCGCCAACGCCTCGTACCAGGGGCTCGCGTCGTTCGCGCGCGTGCCGCCGCTCGCCAGGTCCGGATCGATCTCACTCGGCCTGATCTGCAGAAGCGCGAGAAGCGTCGGAGCGGCCCGCGCCGCGGGGAGGACGAAGATCGCGCGATTGGAGAAGTAGGACGCGCAGGCCCCCATGACTCCGGCCGCGATGGCGTTGCCGAGAGACAAGTAGCGGGCATTGCGGCCGAGTCTGACGCTCAAGGCCGCATGGCCGACGAGGCCGAGGCTGATGGCGGCGAGCACCGGTCCGGTGAGACAGCTTGCGATCGCGTGCAGCACCTTGGCGACGACGGCGACGCCGAAGATCGGCCAAAGCGCGAGCAGCAGAGCGCTGGAGCTGATCGCGAGGACGGCCGACGCAGCCAGGAAGCGCTTGGCGGGTACGCGATCGACCAGCGCTCTGGTGGGAATCTGCATGACCAGCCCGGTGAGCGTGCCGATCGTCAGGATCAGCCCGATGTCGAGCTGGGTCCACGCCACGGACGTCAGATAGGCCGCGACGAACGGGCCCCATCCCGTCTGCACGTCGGCGAGGAAGAAGGCGAACCAGTCGAGCCCACGCTGACTGCGCGGCGAGGGTTGCATGAAAGCGACCCATCGATCGGCTGGTGGGACTGTGGGCTCAGTCGGTCCCCGACCGATGGAAATCCTCCGGCCCGATGGGGCACGGGTAGTGCGTGCAGCGCGCATGCCACCGTCTTAGGATGGCTCGGACCGCGCACGCCAGCCGACGCGGACCGCGTGAATCGGGCCCGCTCGCGCGCTACGTCTGGCGACCGCTAGACGTTTGCAGAAACGCGCCCTCGGCCGTCCGCCAGTCCTGGCCGGGTTCGTGGTGGCCCAGGCCAGAATCGAACTGGCGACACCCGCATTTTCAGTGCGGTGCTCTACCAACTGAGCTACCGGGCCACGAGGCGGGGAATCTAACGAACCCGTGCGGGGTGCGCCCCGCCGTGCGCGTCAGCGCGGGGGGTGTTTCAGCGCCTCCGGCACTGCCAGCGGAAGCGAGTTGCGAAGCGTGAGGCCGATCTGGCTCTCGAGGATGTCCTTCGCCCAGCTGTACATCGCGTCGGTGGTCTTCGCGCCTTCGGGCTTCGTGCACATCCGATCGCGACGGCCCCAGACGAGCAGGTACGGCTTGCCTTCCTCCTGCGCGATGCGCAGCTCGGCTGCGACGCGAGGCGAAGAGTTCGTGTGCTCGCCGCACAGGATGACGACCTCGTCCGCGGCGCGGATGCGGTGGCGAGAGCTCGCGTTCCAGGCCTCGTTGAGCGCACCGCACTGGGAGTGCGCCGAGAAGACGAACGAGGAGCCGGGGCGGGCCGACTCGGCTTGGAGGCGCTCGTGCAGATCGCCGTCGTGATCGCCGTCGAAGCTGACGAAGATTCGGATCGGCGGCATCGCAACACCTCGGAAGCTGGAGAAACGTCGCGAGGGGCGGAGCTTGCCGACCCTCGCGACGCGCGATGGAGCCGAGCTAGCGGCCCCGGCCTCCGAACCCGCCGCGCCCGCCGCCACCACCCTGGCGCTCCTGCGCTTCGCTGACGCGAATGCTGCGACCGCCGAGGTCGGACCCGTCGAGGGCGCGGATCGCGTCCTGCGCCGCGCTCGCCTCGCTCATCTCGACGAACGCGAAGCCGCGCGGGCGGCCCGTTTCGCGGTCCATGATCACGTTCACGGATGCGACGCTCCCGTGGCGACCGAAGAGGCCGCGGAGCTCCTCCTCCGTGGACGTGAAGGGAAGATTTCCGACGTAAAGCTTCTTGCTCAAACCTGCAATCCTTCGTCGCGCACCTCGAGGAGGCTGCGACCGGCGCCGGAGCAGGCGGCGGACAGTCCGCGCGCCCGAGCCGTCGCAGTGAACGCCCGCTGGACGCTCCAGTGGAGCGACTCACGGACGTGAAAGGTGGTGTCGAAGGGAGGGCAGGATGGGCGTCTGGCGCCGATGACTGCAGACCGATCGGATCTCCTCTCGCCTGCGAGCGTAGCAGCAGTGGCTCCGGAGCGCTCCCTCGCGCTCGCGAGAACCCGATGCGAGCCTCCCGACCGCTAGCCCCGGGCGCCCATCCCCCGCACGAACAGAGGCTCGAGCCCGGGCGGCTCGGGCGGCGGGGCGGTCGCGCGCGCGTGGCGCGACTCGAAGCTCGCCGCGGCGCGCAGCATCGGTCCGAGCAGGCGCAGGTCGCCGGCGCTGTTCACGAAGATGCCGGGGCGGGCGAGGGCCCAGTGCACGGCGCGCTCGAGCTCGACGGGGTCGGTGACGGGCTCGTACCAGGTGTCGTGGGTCGGCGACGAGCCCTCCAGCCAGCGGCGGCGCGCGATCGACTTGATGGTCTGCACGGCGACACGGCGCTCCGCGCAGCACGCGAGCAGGCGCTCGAAGTCTCGGGCGTACTCGGGGTCGCGCATCGAGGCGGGGCTGTAGGGGAGCAGCACCGAGTCGAAGTCGAAGCGCTCGAGGCTGCGCAGGTGCATCGCTGCCACGCGCGTGCCGTGGCCCGTCACCCCGAGGAAGCGCACGAGGCCGGCGTCGCGGGCCTCGACCGCGGCGCGCAGCGCTCCGTCCGGGCCCATCGCCTGCTGCCACTCGTCCTCCTTCACGAGGTTGTGGAGCTGAAGCAGGTCCACGCGCTCGACGCGCAGGCGCTCGAGCGAGCGTCGGATCTGGTCGCGCGCACCGGCGTAGCCGCGCTCGCCGGTCTTCGTCGCCAGGAAGAACGCGGCGCGGTGGCGCTCCATCCACGGCCCGACCCGCAGCTCGGCGTCCCCGTACGAGGCGGCGGCGTCGATGTGGTTCACGCCCGCTGCGAGGAGGTCCGCCAGGGCGCGGTCGGCGTCGTCCTGGCTCGCGCGCCAGAGCGCGGCGGCGCCGAAGATCAAGCGCGAGCTGCGGTGACCGGTGCGGCCGAACTCGAGAGTGGGGATCATCGGGGGGCTCCTTCGACCGGCGGGGCGGGGGGCTCCGCGGCCAGGTACGGCTCGACTCGGGCGATCTTCACGAGGCGACCGCCCTCGAGCGGCTCGCTCGCCGGCAGCGCGTTCGCGAGGGCGATCTCGTTCGCGTCCCACGCGCTGCCCGTGCGGCGCGCGAGCTCGGCCGCGGTCTCGCCCGCGCGCGTCTCCGCGAGCCGCAGGCGCAGCGCGGTGACGCGCGCGCGCTCTTCGACGGAGAGCGGACGGAAGCTGCGCGCGGCGATCTGCGCGCGCGCGAGCGAGCGCTGCGCACTCGGGCCGCGCGCCGCGCTCGAGATCCGGTACACCGTCCCGCGGTGCGCCACGAAGAGCAGGCGACCGTGCAGGCCGCTCGCCTCGCCGCGCAGCTCGTAGGCGGGGAGTCCGTTGAGGGCGAAGGCTCGCACCTCGTCGATGGTCGCCTCCAGCTCGCGCGCGCGGCCGGCGGTGAACGCCTCCGCCGACGCCTTCGGGTCGTCGCCCTTGCCGGCGAACTCGAGCACCACGCGCCCCGAGCCGTCCGGGCTGATCGCCCCTACGGACGCGGGCGTGTTGATCTCGTCCCAGCCCTCCGGGAAGCGGATCGAGAAGTCGAGGTCGGGATGGACGAAGAGCGTGTCCTCGAAGAAGCCCTCCGCCGGGTTCGGGCCGACGACGAGGCCGTCGAGGCGGCGGACGTAGTCCTCGGCGTGGCGCCGCTCCCCTTCCGACACGCCGGGAGGTGGCGCGCGCGCGACGCGGCCGGCGGCGTCTGCTGCGGCGGCCGCGCGCTCGACCGTCGGCGGGTGCGTGTCGAAGAAGCTCGGCACGCGGCCGCCCGCGCCGAGGTGGCGCTCGACCTGGCCGAGCCCGCGCAGGAAGCGGTCGAGACCGGTCGGGTCGTAGCCGGCCGAGGTGGCGATGCCCTGACCCACCCGATCGGCGGCGCGCTCCTGGTCGCGCTGGTAGGCGGCGACCCAGGCCGGGTTCACGATGGCGAGCGCGAACGGGTTGCTCGGGAGGGCGCCCTGGAGTCCGGCGTGGTGGCGCAGCGCCGCGTGCGCCATCTCGTGGGCGATCACCGCGGCGAGCTCGTCCTCGTCGTTCGCGAGGGCGAGCACGCCGCGGGTCACGAAGAGGTACCCGCCCGGCAGGGCGAAGGCGTTCGGCGGCCACGGGTCGACGACGCGCACGGTGTAGCTGAAGCGACGCTCCGGTGCGTAGGGCGAGAGGCGCGCACCGAGCGACTGGACGTAGCGCTGGAGCGCCTCGTTCTCGAGCACGCCGAGCTGCCCCGGGACCTCGCTCGCGAGCTCGGCGCCCGCGAGCTCGTCGTCGGTCTCCGCCGAGAGGACGACCGGCGCGCGGCGCCGCCCCTCCTCGGGATGCGGCGCCGGCGCACATGCGAACGCGAGGAGCGCCGCGGTCGACGCGCCGACGACGAGGACGGCGCCGACGCGCGCGGCGCGCAGGCTCACGCCGCCGCGCCCGCCGCGGCCCGCCGCTCGGGCAGGCCGAGCCGGCGCGCTGCCTCGCCCGGGGTCGCGAGGCGCCGACCGTGACGCTCGCAGAGCTCGCGCGCGCGCGCGACGAGCTCCGGGTTGCCCTTCGCGCCGGGCTCGTCCTCGAGCCCCACGCGCAGGTGGCCGCCGCGCGCGAGGGCGGCCTCGGCGAGCGGCGAGTCGAGCAGCGAGCCGCCGATGACCGCGACCGCCCACGGCAGCTCGAGCCCCTCGAGCAGCGCGAGGTAGAGCGCCAGCGCCTCCTCGATCGGCGGGACGCCGAAGAGCGGCGCGCCGCCGGCGAAGTAGCCGCGCTCGGTGAAGTACAGCTTCACCAGGGTGCCGGCCGGCAACCGGCCGGCGCGCGCGTACGCGACGACGGTGCGCAGGAAGCCGGGCTCGAAGCACGCGACGCTCGGACCGAGGCCGAGGCGACGGCACGTCTCGAACATGAACGCGACGTCGCGCGGCCCGTTGGCGTAGACGAAGTCGAAGCGGTCGGCGCGGCCGTCGCGCCCCATCTCGCCGAGGTTCACGGAGCCCGTGTCGACGACCGCGGCCCGAATGGCGCCGGCGCGCGCGAGGGGCTCGACGTGGCCGTAGCGCTCCTCGATGGTCGCCCCGACGCCCATCGTGGGATAGAGGATGGCGTCCGCGCGCCCGGCGAGGACGCGGCGGTAGGCGTCGAGGTAGAGCGCGGCCGCGCCGGTCGGGTCGCGCACGGGCTCGTGCGTGTGGGTATGGACGATCGCGGCGCCCTCGGCGAGGCAGCGCAGCGCATCGGCGGCGATCTCGTCCGGCCGCCACGGCGAGGCGGGATTGCGCTCGGGGCTCGTCACGCCGTTGAGCGCCACCTCGAGGATCACCGGCGGGCCGCCGCGCATGCCCCTTGTGGTAGCGTGCCCGCCATGCGCGCGCCCTCGACCGAGCGTTCGGTGCCCGGCGCGGCCTTCCTCCTCGTATTTGCGCTCTGCCTCGGCGCGACTCTCGCGCCGCCCGCGGTCCGCGCAGCGGCCCCCGCGCCGGCGACGTCGTCCCGCGGCATGGTCGCGAGCCCGCAGGCCGACGCCACGCTCGCCGGCGCCCTTGTGCTCCGCGCCGGGGGCAACGCCGTCGACGCCGCGGTCGCGACGAGCCTCGCGCTCTCGGTCACCGACCCGCACCACTCCGGCCTCGGCGGCGGCGCCTTCCTGCTGCTGCGCCTCGCCGACGGCCGCGCCGTCGCGATCGACGCGCGCGAGACGGCGCCCGCCGCCGCGACGCGGGACATGTTCGTCGCGCCCGGCGTGCCGGAGCGGGCGTCGCAGCTCGGCGCGCTCGCGGTCGCGACGCCCGGGCTCGTCGCGGGGCTCGCGCTCGCGCTCGAGCGCTACGGCACGCGCTCCTTCGCCGAGCTCGCCGCGCCGGCGGTCCGGCTGGCGGAGGAGGGCTTCGTCGTCGGACCGAGCCACGCCGCGGCGGCGGGGTTCTGGCAGAAGGCCGGGCTCGCCGAGCGCTTCCCCGACACCGCCGCGATCCAGCTCCCTCCGGACGGCACGCCGATGGCGCGGGGCCATCGGCTCGTGCAGCGCGACCTCGCGCGCACGCTGCGCCTCCTCGCGGAGCAAGGCCCCGCGGTCTTCTACCGCGGCGAGCTGGCGGGCCGCATCGCCGACGAGGTGCGGCGGCGCGGCGGCGTCCTCAGCGCGGACGACCTCGCGCGCTACGAGCCGAAGCTGCGCGAGCCCGTGCGGGGGTCGTACCGGGGGCTCGAGGTGCTCTCGTTCCCGCCGCCGTCGTCGGGCGGCGTGGCGCTCGTACAGATGCTGAACGTGCTCGAGGGCTTCGACCTCGCCGCGCGCGGCGCCGGCTCGTCGGCGAGCTGGCACGTGATCGCCGAGGCGATGAAGCTCGCCTTCGCCGACCGCCAGGCGTTCCTCGGCGACGCCGACTTCGTGAGCGTCCCCGTCGCGGCCCTCACCTCGCGCGCGTACGCCGAGGCGCTGCGCGCGCGCATCGACCCGCCGCGTTGGCGGCGCGCGCCGTGGACCTGGGGGCGTGACGAGGTGGCCATCGCCGTCGACGGACCCGGTGAGCCGCCCCGCGGCGCGGGCACGACCCACTTCTCGGTCACCGACGCCGCGGGGAACGCCGCTTCGGTGACGCAGACGATCAACCTGCTGTACGGCTCCGGCATCACGGTCCCGGGCACGGGCATCATCCTCAACGACGAGATGGACGACTTCGCGACCGCGCCGGGGCAGGCCAACGCCTTCGGCCTCGTCGCCACGAGCGAAGCGAACGCGGTGGCGCCCGGGAAGCGCCCGCTCTCGAGCATGACCCCGACCATCGTGCTGAAGGACGGGCGCACCCGCCTCGTGACCGGCAGCCCCGGCGGTCCGCGCATCATCACGACGACGCTGCTCACGGTCCTGAACGTCGTCGACTACGGCATGGACGCGAGCGAGGCGGTCGCAGCGACGCGCCTGCACCACCAGTGGCGCCCCGACGTGCTCGAGGTCGAGCCGCCGACGCCGCGCGACGTGATCGAGGGCCTGCGCCGGCGCGGGCACGAGGTGAAGGTCGGGGACCGCGAGTGGGCGAGCGCGCAGCTCGTGACGGTGGACCCGATCACGGAGCTCCACGCCGGCGCGAGCGATCCGCGCAGCGACGGCGCCGCGTGCGGGCCCTGAGCGGCGCCCACCGAGGAACGGGGAGACGCGCGTGGCGGCGGAGTGGATCGACGTAGCGGAGGCGAGGAAGCGCGACGGGCTGCGGCTCGCGCTCGTCACGGGGGTGCCGAGCCCGTGGGGCGAGGCGGCGAAGGCGATCTTCCACGTGAAGGGCGTGCCCTACGCGCGCGTGCGTCAGCAGCCGGGCGGCGCCAACGCCGAGCTCGAGGAGTGGAGCGGGCAGACGAGCGCGCCGGTCGCCGCCTGGAACGAGGAGAAGCCGCGCACGGGCTGGGCCGAGATCCTGCTCCTCGCCGAGCGCATCGCCCCGAAGCCGCGGCTCGTGCCCGAGGACGCGGCGTCGCGCGCGCGGCTCTTCGGCCTCGTCAACGAGCTGTGCGGCGAGCTCGGCTTCGGCTGGTGCCGGCGCAACGCGGGCGTCCACCTCTCGATCGAGAAGGCGCCGCCGGGCCCGCTGCGCGAGTACGCGCTCGGCTTCGGCCGCAAGTACGGCTATCGCGCCGAGGAGGGCGAGCTCTACGGCCGCCGCGTGCGCGCGATCCTCGAGCTCTTCACCGCCATCGCCCGCGAGCAGCGCGACCGGGGCTCGCGCTTCCTGCTCGGCGACGGGATCAGCGCGCTCGACCTCTACGCGGCGACGTTCATGGCGCTGCTCGAGCCGCTCGGGCCGGCGGACTGCCCGATGGACGACGGCATGCGCGGCTTCTACACGCTGCGCGACCCGGCGCAGCGCGCGCCGGGCGACGAGCTGCTGCTCGCGCACCGCGACTTCGTCTACCGCGAGTTCCTGGAGCTCCCCGTCGTCTTGACGTGAGCTAGGCGGGGCGGATGGTCGCGATGGTGGCGGCGTCGAGGCGGACGAGGCGGCGCGCGACGCGCAGGAGGTCGTCGCGGGTCACCGCCGCCACGCGCTCGGCGTAGCGGCGGTCGAAGTCGGGGCCGAGGCCGTAGATGGCGTCGAGCGCGACGTGGCTCGCGCGGGTCGCGGCGCGCTGCTGGTCGATGGCGAAGTTCCCGACGAGGTAGAGGCGCGCGCGCTCGAGCTCGGCGTCGGAGGGCGCCTCTTCGAGCAAGCGCTCGAGCTGCTCCCGCATGCCGCGCTCTGCCTCGCCCAGCTTGTCCGGCGACGTCGCGATGTAGACCGCGAAGAGGCCCGGCGCGACGCCTTCGACGTTCAGCGCCGAGACGGAGTACGCGAGGCTGCGGCGGTCGCGCAGCTCGAGGAACAGCCGCCCTCCCTGCCCGGAGAGGACCTGCGTGAGCACCTCGAGCGCCTCGCGGTCGGGGTCGCGGAGGGCGAGGCCGCGGAAGCCGATCACGAGGTGGGCCTGCGAGCGCTCCTTGCGCAGGTCGGCTTCGCGCCGCTCCGAGGGCGCCGGCTCCTCCGGCGGCGGCTCGAACGGCTCGCCGAGCGGAGCGGCGAGCGCCCCGAGCCGCCGTGCGACGGCCGCGGCCGCCTCGTCCGGGTCGACGTCGCCGACCACCGCCACGACGAGCCCGCGCGGATCGATGAGGCGCGCGTGGTGGCCGACGAGGGCGTCGCGGTCGATGGCGGAGATCGCCGCGCGCGTCCCGGCGATCGGCAGGCCGTACGGGTGCTGGCGCCAGTGCGCGGCGGAGAAGAGGTCGAACACGCGCGCGCCGAGCTGGTCCTCGCGGCGCTCGAGCGCGGCGAGCGTCTCGTCGCGCTCCTTCTCGATCTCCTCGGCGAGGAACGCGGGCTCGAGCAGCACGTCGGCGAGCGGCTCGAGCGCGGCGAGCCAGCGGTCGCTCGTCGCCTCCAGCGTGATGCCGATGCTGTTGCGCCCGGAGAAGCCGTCGAGGTCGGCCGCGAGCCCCTCGATCTCGCGGGCGAGGTCGGCCGCCGAGCGGCTGCGCGTGCCGCGCAGCCACATCGACGCGAGGAAGCTCCCGAGCCCGGCGCTCGCCTGCGTCTCGGCGAGCTGACCGCCGAGCAGCGCCGCGCGGACCGCGACGACGGGGATCTCGCGCCGCGGGACGACGTGCACGGTCGTCCCGTTGTCGAGCGTGTAGCTCTGCAGCACCGGCGGCGTTGCGACCCGCGCGCGCGCGCCCGCGCGCGCTCCCTGCGCGGTCGCGGCGCCGAAGCGCGCCGAGCGCGGCGGCGCGACGCGGCGCCGCGCCTCCGCCGCGCCGTCCGCGACGGCCTCGCCGAGCGCGCCGGCCTCGAGCGCGGGCTCCTGGTTCTCCGGCACGACGGCGGCGACCGTCGTGCGCGCCTCGGGCAGCCACTGCTCCGCGACGCGCAGGAGGTCCTGCGGCGTGGCCTTCCGGATCGCGTCGAGATAGCGCGCCTCGAGCGCGTGGTCGCCGGCGACGACGTGGAAGCTGCCGAGCTTGCGAGCCATGCCGGAGACGCTCTCGCGCTCCCAGCTCTCGACGGCGAGGAAGTTGGCGCGGGCGCGCGAGAGCTCGATCTCCGTCACGGGCTCGAGCCGCAGCGTCTCGACCTCGCGCGCGACGGCGCGCACGAGCGCGGGGATCTGCGCCGTCTCGAGGTCCGCCGAGACGCCGAACAGGCCCGGGTCGAGCGGCGTCCAGCACGACGCGTCGAGCCGGTCGCCGATGCGCTCGCGCTCCTTCACGCGCTGCACGAGCCGCGAGCTCTCGCCCTCGCCGAGGACGAACGCGAGGAGGTCGAGCAGCGGCGCGTCCGGGTGCGCGAACGGAACCGCCGGCCAGCACAGCTCGAGGCAGGCCCGCTCGAACGGCCGCCGCAGGAGCGCGGTCCGGATGCCCTGCTGCGGCGGCTCGGCCGGGCGCGCGCGCGGCGCGCCGCCGCGCGGGACGCCCTCGAACGCGCGCGCGACGAGGGCGAGCGTCTCCTCCGGCTTCACGTCGCCCGCGACGACGACCGCGAAGTCGTCCGCCGCGTACCAGCGCTGGAAGAACGCGCGCACCTTCTCGCGGGTGAAGGACTCGACGCTCTCGCGCGTGCCCAGGATGGGAGCGCGGTAGGGGTGCTGCCGGAACGTCGCCTCGAAGACCGCGTCGGCGAGCACGTGGTGGGGCGAGTCTTCCGATCGGCGGATCTCCTCGAGCACCACCTCGACCTCGCGCGCGACCTCGTCGGGGTCGAAGCGCGAGTGCTGGACGGCGTCGGCGAGGACGTCGACGGCCGTCTCGAGGGCGTCGCTCGGCACGGTGGCGTGGTACACCGTCGTGTCGAAGCTCGTGTAGGCGTTGATGCGGCCGCCGGCGCCTTCGACGGCCCCGGCGACCTCGCCGACGCCGCGCCGCTCGGTCCCCTTGAAGAGCATGTGCTCGTGGAAGTGCGCGAGGCCCGCCTCGCCGGGGCGCTCGTCGGCGGAGCCGACCCGCGTCCAGACCTGCACCTCCGCCACGGGCGCCACGTGGAGGGGGCGCAGCAGCACCGTCAGCCCGCTCGCGAGCGTCTCCACGCGCACGTCGCCCGCGCGGGGCGCGGCGGAGACGGCGGCAGGGGCGGGAGCAGCGGCGGGGTCGCGCGGGCCCACGTCGAGGCAGAGTACCGGAGGCGCCCCCGAGGCGCCGGGTAACCTCTCCCCCGTGGGTACGCTCGGCGTCTACCTGCACGTCCCGTTCTGCGAGCGCGTCTGCCCGTACTGCGACTTCGCGGTGGTCGCGGCGCGGCCGCTCGCACCGGCGCTCGAGGCGCGCTACGTCGACGCGCTGCTGCGCGAGCTCGACCGCCGCAGCGCCGCCTTCGCCGGCCGCCGTCTCGCGAGCGTGTACCTCGGCGGGGGGACGCCCTCGCTGCTCGCGCCCGCGTCGGTCGCGCGCCTGCTCGCCGCGGTGCGCGAGCGCTTCGCGCCGGCGGGCGCGGAGCCCGAGGTCACGCTCGAGGCGAACCCGAGCACGCTCGAAGCGGCGCGCCTTCCCGCCTTCCGCGAGGCGGGCGTGAACCGGCTCTCGCTCGGGATCCAGTCGTTCGACGACGGCGTGCTGAAGCGCCTCGGGCGCGCCCACCGCGCCGACGCCGGCCGCTCCGCGCTGCGCGCGGCGCGCGCGGCGGGCTTCGCGAACCTCTCGCTCGATTTGATCGTCGCCGCGCCCGGGCAGACGCTCGCCGGGCTCGAGGCCGACCTCGCCGAAGCGCTCGCAGCGCGGCCGGAGCACGTCTCGACCTACGCGCTCACGCTCGAGCCCGGGACGCCGTTCGCGCGCGCCGCGGAGCGCGGGCGGCTCGCGCTGCCCGACGAGGACCTCGCCGCGGCGATGCTCGAGACGCTGCGCGAGCGGCTCGAAGCGGCGGGCCTCCTGCTCTACGAGCTCTCGAGCTTTGCACGTCCGGGCTTCGAGGCCGTGCACAACGCGCGCTACTGGCAGCGGCGCGCCGTGCTCGGGCTCGGCGTCTCCGCGTGGTCGACGGATCCGCGTACGGAGGGCGCGCCTTTCGGCGTGCGGCGCGAGAACGTACGCGCGCTCCCGGCCTACCTCGCCGCCGTCGAGGCCGGCGACTCGCCGGAGGCGTCGTCGGAGGTGCTCGCGCCGGCCGTCGCGCGCGGCGAGGCCGCCTTCCTCGCGCTGCGGACCCGGCGCGGCCTCGCGGCGGCGCCGTTCGCCCGCGAGTTCGGCGTCGAGCCGCGGGCGCTCTTCGGCGACGCCATCGACGAGCTCACCGCGGCGGGCCTGCTCGAGGAGAACGCCGCCGGCGACCTCGCCCTCACTCCTGCCGGGCGCCTGCTCGCCGATACGGTGTTCGAGCGCTTCGTCGCGGTTTGACGCCCGCGGAGGCGACTGGTACACCCAAACGAAGACGATTCGCAGGCTTACCGATGTCGGGTGCCTCGGACGACAGGACCGTCAGCGCCGCTGCCGAGCCGCCCCTCAGCGAGCGGCAGGCAGAGGTGCTGCGCGTCGTCGTATCGTCGTGGATCGGCCAGGCCGCACCCGTCGCCTCCGAGACCATCGCCCAGCTCGTCCCCACGGCGTGCTCGTCGGCGACGGTCCGCACCATCCTCGCCGAGCTCGCGGAGCTCGGCCTCGTCACCAAGCCCCACGCCTCCGCCGGGCGCTTCCCGACGGACGGCGGGCTGCGCCACTACGTGCGCCACCTGCTCGGCCCGCGCCGGCTCGGCCGCGAGGAGATGCGCGACGTCGAGGCGCGCGTGCGCGACGACGACCCCGAGCGGCGGCGGCGCGCCGCCTCGCGGGTGCTCTCCGAGCGCACGCGCCAGCTCGGCTTCGTGCTCGCGACCCGCCTCGCGGACGTCGAGCTGCGCCACGTGAGTCTCGTGCGGCTCTCCTCGACGCGCGTCCTCGCCGTGCTCGTGACGCGCGATGGCACGGCGCTCCGGCGCGTCGTGAACGACGAGGGCCGCGGCGACCAGGCCGAGCTCGACCGCATGGCGGCGACGCTCTCCGAGACGCTCGCCGGCGGCACCCTCGGCGAGGCGCGCGCCCGTCTCGCCGCCGAGTCGCGCGCGCTGCGCGACCACGCCGATCGCCTGCGCGCGCGCGCCTTGCACCTCGCGTTCGAGGCGCTGAACGCGCCGGGCGACGAGGCCGACCTCGTGATCGCGACGCGGCTCGCCGTGCTCGATCAGCCCGAGCTGCACGACCCCGAGCGGCTGCGCGAGCTCTTCGGCGCGATCGAGGCCCGCGAGCGCCTGATCGAGGTCGTCGACCAGGTGCTCGGCCCGATCGGGGTCACCGTCCGCCTCGGCGCCGAGCTCGACGACCCCTCGCTGCGCCACTGGGCGCTCGTCGCGGCCCCCTACGGAGAGGCGGGCGGCACGGGGGCGCTGGGGGTCATCGGACCCAGTCGCATGGACTACGCGCGGGTGATCCCTCTGGTCGGCTATCTGTCCGAGCTCCTCACCGAGAGGCCCACCCCGTGAGCGTTCCCCCCAAGCGACCTCAGCCCGACGCACCGGAGGGGCGCGAGGCGTTCGAGGAAGAGGCGTCCCACGGCAGCCTCGCGCCGAGCGCCGAGCTCGAGGAGGCGCTGCGCGAGGCCGCGGAGGCCGTGGAGGGCGCCGGCGCGCGCGGCCGTCCCCCCACGCAGGGGATGCGCGTGGGCGAGGGCGTGAAGCTCCCGTCCGAGGAGAACCGCGAGCTCCACGAGGAGGTCGAGCGGCTCGGGGCGGAGCTCGAGCAGGCCCGCGGGGAGCTCGCCCGCGAGGAGGAGCGCGCCGTCCGTCTGGCCGCCGACTTCGACAACTTCCGCAAGCGGAACCTGCGGGAGCGCGAGGAGGCGCACCGCTACGGGCACGAGAATCTCGTCAAGGACCTGCTGGGGGCGGTCGATAACCTGGACCGCGCGGTCGACCACGCACGTCGCAGCGGGGGCGCGGACTTCGAGAGCATCTTGCAGGGCGTCGAGCTCGTGCAACGAGAGCTGCAAGGAGTCCTGTCCAAGCACGGCGTGACGCGGATCGAAGCGGCGGGGGAGCCGTTCGACCCGACGGTGCACGAGGCGGTCGCGCAACAGGAAGAGGGGTCGGTCCCTGCGAACACGGTCGTGCAGGTCTACCAGCCGGGTTACCGGCTCTGGGATCGCTTGCTGCGGCCGGCGCGTGTCGTCGTGTCGAAGCCGCCGTCGGACGGCGGCAGCGGGGAGGGAGGCGCCGAGCGTTAGACCCGGCCCGGCCCCGCAGGAGCGAGGAGCTCTGCGATGGGCAAGGTGATCGGGATCGACCTCGGGACCACCAACTCGTGCGTCGCCGTCATGGAGGGCGGCGAGCCGCGCGTGATCCCGAACGCCGAGGGCTCGCGCACCACGCCCTCGATCGTCGCGTTCACCGACGCCGGCGAGCAGCTCGTCGGGCAGATCGCCAAGCGCCAGGCGGTGACGAACCCCGAGCGCACCGTGTTCGCCGCCAAGCGCCTGATCGGCCGCCGCTTCGACTCCGACGAGGTGCAGCGCTTCCAGCAGGTCGCGCCGTTCGGGGTCGAGGCCGCCGAGAACGGCGACGCCCGCATCCGGCTCGGCGACCGCATGCGCGCGCCGCAGGAGATCTCGGCGATCGTGCTGGCGAAGATGAAGGAGGTAGCCGCGGAGTTCCTCGGCGAGCCCGTGACGGACGCCGTGGTCACGGTGCCGGCCTACTTCAACGACGCGCAGCGCCAGGCGACGAAGGACGCCGGGCGCATCGCCGGGCTCAACGTGCAGCGCATCATCAACGAGCCGACGGCCGCCGCGCTCGCCTACGGGCTCGGCAGCGACGAGGGCAAGACGATCGCCGTCTTCGACCTCGGCGGCGGCACGTTCGACGTCTCGATCCTCGAGCTCGGCGACGGCGTGTTCGAGGTGAAGAGCACGAACGGCGACACGTACCTGGGCGGGGAAGACTTCGACCAGCGCATCGTCGACCACCTGATCGCCGAGTTCAAGAAGGAGACCTCGCTCGACCTGCGCCAGGACAGCATGGCGCTCCAGCGGCTCAAGGAGGCCTCCGAGCGCGCGAAGCACGAGCTCTCCTCGGTCACGTCGACCGACCTGAACCTGCCGTTCATCGCGGCCGACGCGTCCGGCCCGAAGCACCTGAACCTCTCGCTCACGCGCGAGCGCTTCGAGGCGCTCGTCGCGGATCTGATTGCGAAGCTGGTCGAGCCGTGCGAGACCGCGCTCTCGGACGCGGGCCTGCGCCGCGAGGACGTGAGCGAGGTGATCCTGGTCGGCGGCATGACCCGCATGCCGCGCGTGCGCGAGAAGGTGGCCGAGATCTTCGGCCGCAAGCCCCAGGCCGGAGTCAACCCGGACGAGGTCGTCGCGATCGGCGCGGCCATCCAGGGCGGCGTGCTCAAGGGCGAGGTCGAGGATGTCCTGCTGCTCGACGTGACGCCGCTCTCGCTCGGCGTCGAGACCCAGGGCGGCGTCGCGACCAAGATCATCGACAAGAACACGACGATCCCGACCAAGAAGAGCCAGGTCTTCTCGACGACCGAGGACAACCAGACCGTCGTCCGCATCCACGTGATCCAGGGCGAGCGCGAGATGGCGGCCGACAACAAGAGCCTCGGCCGCTTCGAGCTCGTCGGCATCCCGCCGGCGCCGCGCGGCGTGCCGCAGATCGAGGTGACCTTCGAGATCGACACGGACGGCGTCGTCAGCGTGTCGGCGAAGGACCTCGGCACCGGCAAGAGCCAGGCGATCCGCGTCACGGCGTCGGGCGGCCTCAGCGCGACCGAGGTCGAGCAGCTCGTGCGCGAGGCGGAGCAGAACGCCGACGCCGACAAGTCGCGCCGCCAGCTCGCAGACCTGCGCAACAAGGCCGACGGGCTCGTCTACTCGACCGAGCGCACGCTCGAGGAGTACAGCCAGCACGTCCCCGACGCCGACCAGCGCGCGCTGCGCGAGAAGCTCGAGAAGACCCGCGCGGCCCTCGCCGCAGGCGACGTCGCCGCCCTCGGGAGCGCCGTCGACGAGCTCTCGGCGCTCTCCTACCAGATGACCGAGAACCTCTACGCCAAGCTCGGCGGCGAGGCGGCGGGGTGAGCCGCACCCCCTTCACGTCTCCGCTATAGATCAGCCCCCAAGGAGGTGGGCGCGCCCGGCGCGCCCGGCGGCGGCGGTGGCGAAGCGCGACTACTACGAGGTGCTCGGCGTCTCCCGCAGCGCGGGCCCGGACGAGCTGAAGAGGGCCTACCGCCGCCTCGCGCTCGAGCACCACCCGGACCGCAACCCGGAAGATCCCGAGGCCGAGGAGCTCTTCAAGGAGGCGTCCGAGGCCTACGCCGTCCTGTCCGACCCGGAAAAGCGGAGCCAATACGACCGCTTCGGTCACCAGGGCGTCGGCATGGGCGGCCCCGGGGGCTTCCCCGGGATGGACTTCCAGGGCTTCGCCGACATCTTCGGCGACCTCTTCGGAGACCTCTTCGGCGGCGCCCGCGGCGGGCGGCGCGGCCGCGGCCAGCGCGGCGCGGATCTGCGGTACAACCTCGAGCTCGACCTCGCGGACGTCCTCGAGGGCGTCGAGCGGCAGATCGAGGTCCCGCGCATGATGCGCTGCGAGACCTGCGAGGGCTCCGGCGCCCGGGCCGGGACCTCGCCCGAGCGCTGTCCGCGCTGTCAGGGCAGTGGCCAGGCCATCTTCCAGCAGGGCCTCTTCCGGATCAGCCGCCCCTGCGACCAGTGCGGCGCGAGCGGCTGGATCGTGCGCGACCCGTGCCCGACCTGCCGCGGGCGCGGCCGCACCGAGGGCCGCAAGACGCTGAACGTGCGCGTGCCCGCCGGCGTCGACGACGGCATGCGGCTGCGCGTCGCCGGCGAGGGCGAGGCCGGGATCGCCGGAGGCCCGCCGGGCGACCTCTACGTCGTGATCCACGTGCGCCCGCACCCGTTCTTCACCCGCGACGGCGCGGACCTCGCCTGCGAGGTCCCGATCTCGTTCGTGCAGGCCGCGCTCGGCACCGAGGTCGAGGTCCCGACGCTCGAGGGCAAGGTGTCCCTGCGCGTGCCCGAGGGCACGCAGAACGGCAAGGTCATGCGCCTGCGCGGGAAGGGGCTCCCCGAGCTGCGGGGCGGCGAGCGCGGCGATCAGTACGTGCGCATCTTCGTCGAGGTCCCGACCCGGCTCTCCGAGGAGCAGCGGAAGCTCCTCGAGCGGTTCGCCGATCTCTCGGGCGAAGAGGTGTCGCCCGTGACGAAGGGCTTCCTCGACAAGCTGCGAGACCTCTTCGATTGAGGCGCGCGGCCGCCGCGCTCGCCGCGCCCGCCCGGCTGCTCGGCGCCTGCCTCGTCCTCGGCGCCTGCATCGCCCCGCCGCCCACGGGCTCCGATCGGCAGGCCTACCAGCTGGCGCTGCGCGAGCTCACGCGCGACCGGGCCGCGGGCGTGGACGCGCTGCGCCGCTTCGTGGACCAGCGCCCCAAGAGCGACCTCGCCGACGACGCGGCGCTGCGGCTCGCCGACGCGCTCGTCGAGGACGGCCGCGACGACGAGGCGATCCGGCGGCTCCAGAAGAGCTTGCGCGTCCACCCCGAGGGCGACCGCTCCGACGAGCAACGCATCCTGCTCGCGCGGCTCCTGCGCGCGAAGGGAAGGCCCGGCACGGCGTACGACGTCGCCCGCGACATCCGCCTCTCGCTGCTCGAGCGCGACCGCCGCGCCGAGGTCCACCGGCTGCTGGCGGACCTCGCGGGCCAGGTCGGCGACCGGGCGGCGCAGCTGCGCTGGCTCGCGCGGGTGCGGGGCGACGCGCAGGACGCCGCCGCCGTCGCCGCCGCGCAGGCCGAGCTCGACGCCGCGCTCGCGGCGCTGGCGCCGCGCGAGCTCGAGCTCGCCGCCGACGAGCTCGACCGCTTCGTGCCGGCGGCGAGCGTGCGGCTGCGGCAGGCGCAGCTCGCCCTCGAGAAGGGCGACGCGGACACGGCGCGCGAGCTCGTCGCCCGGGCGCAGGCGCTCCCGCTCGCGGGTCCCGATGCGGAGCGCCTGGCCGCGCTCGAGGCGCAACTGCGAGGCGACTCGGTGCCGGGCGCGTTCCCCGACGCGACCCAGGTGCAGGGGACGCTCGGCGTCGTGCTCCCGCTCTCGGGCGAGCTCGCCTCGGCGGGCGACGAGGTGCTCGAAGGCGTGCTCCTCGCGAGCGGCGTCTTCGACGCACCTCCCGTGCCGGAGAGCGCAGCCGGCTCGAGCGCTCCCGACGGTGAGCCGGTGGCTGCGGACCCGGACGCCGGCGCCGAAGTCTCCGACGGCGACGCGGGCGCGTCGGCACAGGGCGGCGCGCCTGCCCCGCGCCGGGGCCTGCGGCTCCGCGTGCGCGACACCGGCGGCTCGCCGGCGCGCGCGGTCGCGGCGGTGAACGAGCTCGGCGGCGACCCGTCGGTGCTCGCGGTCGTCGGCCCGCTCACGCAGGCGGAGGCGGTCGCGGTCGCGCCGGCCGCGGACGCGCTGGCTCTGCCCGTCGTCACGCTGACGCGTCACGAGGACGTCGCGCGCGGACACAAGAACGTGTTCCGGATCGGACTCACGCCGGCGGCCGAGACCGAGCGGCTCGCCGAGTACGCCGTGGTCGAGCTCGGCGTTCGGCGCGTGGGGATCCTCTACCCCGAGGACGGTTACGGCGAGAGCATGCGAGAGCTGTTCACGACGGCGCTCGCCGCGCGCGGGGCGTCCGTCGTCGCCGTGACCGGCTACCCCGCCGAGACCACCGACTTCTCCGGGCCGGTCCGCGCGCTCGTGCGCGCCGCCGAGGCCGCGCCCGCGGCGCCGGAGGCGGCGCCCGACGAAGAGCCGCCGCTCGAGTTCGGCAACGTCCAGCCCTTCCCGCCGCCGCCGGCTCCCCTCCCGGGCGACCTCGACGCCGTGTTCGTTCCCGACACCTACCGCGTCGTCGGGCTCGCGGCGCCGGCGCTCGCCGCCGCGGGGCTGCGCGGCGTGCGCCTGCTCGGAACGAGCGGCTGGAACGATCCCCGCGTCGTCATGGTCGGCCGCGAGCACGTCGACGGCGCCGTCTTCACGGGTGCGGTCGTGCGGCGCACGTCGGCGCCGGCGCTGCGGGAGTTCTCGGAGCGCTTCGAGGAGGGCTTCGGCCGGCTGCCCGACGCGCTCTCGGCGCAGGGGTTCGACGCGACGCTGCTGCTGCTGCGCGAGATCGTCGCCGGCAACGTCACGCGAGATACGCTGCGCACCGGGCTCCTCGCGGCCGGTCCCTTCCCCGGCGTCTCCGGCGAGACCGACTTCGAGGGCGACGGCAACGCGCGCCGGCGCCCGCACCTCCTCGGCATCGAGGACGGGCGCATCGTGGACCTCGACTCGCTCGGCCGCGCGCCGACGCTGCCCGCGCCGCTCGCCCCGCCCGAGTCCGCCCCCGTCGCGACGCCACCCGCGCCGCCCGCCGCCTCGCCCCGCTGACGCGTCCGCGGGTCGTGTACCTTCCCGCCATGCCCACGGTGATCCTCCGTGTCCGCGCGACAGCGGCGGACGCCCCGGGACGCGCGCCGTCGCAGTCTCGGTCAGAACTTCCTCGAGGTCTCGCTCGCTGAGCGCCTGATCGCCGAGGCGGACTTCCGCCCGGGCGAGCTCGTGCTCGAGATCGGCGCGGGGCTTGGCGCCTTCACGGCGCCGCTCGCGCGCCGCGGCGTCGAGCTCGTCGCCATCGAGCTGGACCCGGTCTGGGCCGCGCGGCTGCGCGCCCGTGCGCCGGCGCTCGGCCCTCGCGTGCGCGTCGTCGAGGCGGACTTCGAGCGCGTGGCGCTCCCGCAGCGGCCGTTCCGCGCGTTCGGCTCGCTCCCGTTCGCGCGCACGACGGACGTCCTGCGTCGGCTGCTCGACGACCCGCGCGTCCCGCTCCAGCGCGCCGACCTGATCGTGCAGTGGGAGGTGGCGCGAAAGCGCGCGGCCGTGCCGCCGCAGACGCTGCGCTCCGCGGCCTGGGCGCCGTGGTGGGAGTTCCGTCAGGGTTCTCGCATCCCGGCGGCGGCCTTCCGGCCCGTGCCCCGAGTCGACGCGGCCGTCCTCGTCGTGATCCGGCGCGCGCCGCCGCTGCTCCCGCCCGCCATGGCGTACGCGTTCGCCCGCTTCGTGCGCGGCGCGTGGCCATTCGACGCGCCGCCGCCCGGCGCGCCGCTCTGCGAGCGGGCGCGGCACTCCCGACGGCATGGCAGCGAAAAGGAGGAGGGTTCTGCATGACCGCGATCCGACCGGCCGAGGCGCGCGATCTCGCGTTCCTCGAGGCGATGCTGTTCGAGGCGTTCTTCTGGGACGCGGCCGTCCAGCGCCCGCGATTCGAGGCGTTCCGCGAGGACCCCGAGTTCGCGAAGCTCCTCGCCGGCTGGGGGCGGCGCGGGGATCGCGGCTTCGTGGCGCTCGAGAACGGCGCACCCATCGGCGCGGCGTGGTACCGGCTCTGGACCGCGGCGCTCCACTCGTACGGCTTCGTCGACGCGCGAACCCCGGAGCTCGGGATCGCCGTCGCTGCGCCCGCGCGCGGTCGCGGGATCGGGCGCACGCTGCTGCGGGCGCTCGTCGACCGCGCGCGGAGCGACGGCTTTCCCGCGCTCTCGCTCAGCGTGAGCCCGGCGAACCCCGCGCGGGCGCTCTACGAGTCCGAGGGCTTCCGCCGCGTCGGCGAGTCCGGCACGTCGTGGACGCTCGCGCTCGCGCTCGGAGCGCGACGCGGCCCCGAGCGCTGAGCGCGCGCTCGGATCGCGCGTGCTTCAGCGCGACGCGCGGCGGCCGCGCGAGCCGCGGCCGCTCGAGCCCCGCCTCCCGCGCGCGCGCGCGGCGCGCGTCCGCGCCGCCTTGCGGGCGGCCTCGGAGCGCCGGCGCGCCGTCTTCGTGCGAGCGGCGCGCTTCGCCGCGGCCTTGCGCGCCGTCCGGCCGCGCCGGCTCGCCGCGGTCGTAGCCTGGCGCGAGAGCGCCGGCGTCGAAGCCGCCGCGCGCCCTTCCTTCCGGAG
>DATAGA010000221.1:0-3475 GCA_036257215.1 Myxococcota bacterium | reverse complement strand
CCGAGCCCGTGAGCCGACCGACGGCTGGAACCGGCCGCGAGCCCCGCGGCACACGCGGCGACGCGCGCGCGCCGTGGGTTCTCGTCGCGCTCGTCGCCGTCTTCGCCGCGCTCTTCGCCGTCTGGGTGCTGAAGCACCTCTCCTACCCGCTGCTCTGGAACGACGAGGCCGAGACGGCGATGTACGGGGAGCGCATCCTCGAGTTCGGCTACCCGAAGGTCGACGACGGCCGCAACCTGATCTTCGAGCTGCAGGGCAGCCTCGAGGTCGGCGTGAAGGAGCAGCTCGATGCCTACATCGGCTCGACTTGGGGCCAGTACTACGTGGGCGCACTCGGCGCGCTGGCGGCGCGCGGGGTCGACGACGTGTACGCGAAGACCCTGCGTCTGCGCCTCCCGTTCGCGCTCGCCGGCCTCGCGGGCGTCTTCCTCTTCGCCGTGCTCGGCGCAGCCCTCTTCCGCGGCTCCGCGCGCTGGCTCTTCGCGCTCGTCTTCCTCGCGCTCGCACCCCTATCCACAGTGCTGGTGCTGCACCTGCGCGAGATGCGCCACTACCCGCTCGTGGTCTTGCTCGTCGCGGGCGCCTTGCTCGCCTACGTGCGCTTCGAGGTGCTCGGCCGCGGCCGCTTCGCGGTGTACTGCGTCCTGCTCGCGGTCCTGCTGACGCTGCTCTTCCACGTGTTCTCGCTCCCCTACGCCGCCCTCGCCGCGACGCTGGGCCTGCACCAGCTCGGCGTCTTCGTCCGCGGGCGCGACTTCGGCCGCGCGGGCGCAGCGCGACTCGCGCGCGGCCTCTTGCCCGTCGCGCTCTCGGCGCTCGCGCTCGTGCCGGCGCTCGTCTTCTTCGAGACGTTCCGGCTGGCCGGCGCGCTCGGCCGCGCCGTCCGCGGTGGCCCGCCGTTCGGACCTGCGGAGCACCTCGCGCTGATCGTCGGCTACCTGGAGCGACAGGAGCTGCTGCTCCCGGCGTTGGCCACGCGCGTGCTCGCGCTCGCCGCGCGCCGATTCGCGCCGGACCTCGCGCTCGATCCCGACGTCGCGGCGCGACGGAGCGTGGCGGCGCTGCTCTGGCTGTTCGTCGCGGTGTACGTCGCGATCTGCAGCCTGATGCCCTTCAGCTACGAGCGCTACCTCGTGGTCCTCAGCCCGGCGCTAGTGACGGTTCTGCTCTTCGACGCGGCCGACCTGACGGCGACCGCGCGCCGCCGGCTGGCGGAGCGGGGCAGAAGGCTGGTGGCGCCTGCGGCTGCGGCGGCTGGTCTCGCGCTCCTCCTCGCGCTCGTGCCGTCCCGCGCACCGGCGCTGCGCGGCCGCTGGCACGAGATCACGGTGCGCTACCGCGGGCCGCTCGACTTCGCCGTGGAGGCGCTGCGGGCGCGCTACCCGCAGACGGACGCGCTCGTCATCGCGACCAACTACGAGCCCTCCGCGCTCGTCTACTACCTCGGCAGCCGGGTGACGGTCGGCTTCTCGTGCGCCCGCGTCGCCGAGGATCTCGCCGTCCAGCCCGACGTGATCATCATGCGGCCATGGCCCCGCTGCGCCCGCGTGCTCGAGCGGCTCGCCGCGCAGGCGGCATACGAGCCCGAACGGCTTCCGGTCGCGAACACCCGCTTCAACAACGTGCCCCAGCTCGGTCCCAGCCCGTTCGTACCGGAGACGCACCGGTTCGAGACTCCGCTCGCGAGAGACGAGCGCGACGCGCTCGTGCTGCTGCACCGCCGCGTCGACGTCGCGCACCCCGGGGCGGCCGAGGGCGGGTGGTGAGCCCGACTCCGGTCCCGCCGCGCGCCCGCCGTGTGTTTGGCGCGCGGACGGCCGCGCTCACCGCCGCTGCCGCCCTGATCGTCGCCGTAGTCGCGTTCGGGCTGCGCGTGCTCTACCACTCGCTCGTCTTCACGCGCGAGGGCGTGCTCCCGGTCGACCCGGACGCGTTCTACCACTTCCGGCGCATCGCGTACTCGGTGCGCAACTTCCCCGCAACGCTCGCGTTCGACCCGTACGTGAACTTCCCGCGCGGCGGCGAGCCGATCTGGTCGCCCGCCTTCGACCTCGGCGCGGCCGCGCTGGTGCGAGCCGCCCTCGGCGACCCGGAGCCCGCGGCGATGGAGCGGCTCCTCTGCTGGGTACCCCCGTTCCTCGGCGCGGTGCACGTCGCGCTGCTCTTCCTGATCGGACGGCGCTTCCTCTCGGCTCCCGCGGCGTTCGCCGGCGCCCTTCTGCTCGCGCTCCTGCCGGGCCACTTCTCCTACTCGCAGCTCGGGTTCGTCGACCACCACGCCGCCGTGTCTCTAGCGGGCTCGCTCGTGCTCTTCGCTGCGATGGCGTTCGCCGCGCGTCCCGGCGTCGGGCAGGGGGCCGCACTCACGTTCGCGTTTGCGGGCGCGCTGCTGCTCTGGCCGGGCAGCCTGATCCACGTCGGCGTCGCCCAGGCGGCGCTGCTCGCGGTGTGGCTCGCGCGCGGAGAGCGCGGGCCTTCCGTGCGGACCGCCGCGTTGCTTGCGGCCGCGCACGCCGGCGCAGCGCTCTTCGTCGCGCCGTTCGGGCTCGGGCGGACGTGGCTGCGCTGGGGCGCGTGGAGCCCGCTCGTCCTCTCCGGCTTCCAGCCGCTCTGGCTCGGGGCCGGAGCCGCGTGCTTCGCGCTGCTCGCCGGCCTCTACCGTCGCACCGGCGTCTCGCGCTCGCGGGCGCGGCGCGCAGCGAGCGCAGCCGCCGTCGGCGCCGTCGTCGCCGGTCTGGTGGTCGCCGCCGTCCCGGAGCTCGCCAGCCGAGGTGCCGGCGACGCACTCGCCTGGTTGGCGCGCGGCGAGGAGTTCCAGGCCGTCGTCGGCGAGTCGCAGCCACTGCTCGTGCGCGCGGGGCGGGTGCAGCTCTGGCCCGCGGTCGTGCTCCTCTCCGGCGGCTTCGTGCTGGGGCCGCTCGCCGTCGCCGCGCTGCTGATCGCGGCGCGTCGGGTACGCCGGCCAGAGCTCGCCGTGCTCGCGCTCTGGTCTGCGGCGTTCCTCCTCCTCGCGGCGATACAATGGCGCTTCGTGGCAGACGCCGCCGCGGCGCTGGCGCTGCTCCTCCCGGCGGTCGTCGACGTCGGGCTGGCGCCAGCCGCGCCGCTCCGGCGCCGGCGTCTCGCGCTGGTGGCCTTCGCGGCCGGCGTCGTGCTTGCCCTTCCGGCGCTCGACTTCTACGCGAAGCGCCCGCTGATCGGGCGCACCGGGCGGCGTACGATGGCGCTCGGCCTCGAGCTGGGACGCTGGCTCCGGGCGAACTCGCCTCCGACGAGCGGCTGGCTCGGAGATGGACCGCTCCCTGAGTACGGCGTGCTCGCGCCGTGGGGCCTCGGGCACGCGCTGCGCTACGCCGCGCAGCGGCCACTCGTGCAGGACAACTTCGGCGACGACGTGGGCGAAGAAGGCTTCTCGGCGGCCGAGGCGTACTTCTCGGCGCCGAGCGAGGAAGCGGGGCTCGCGATCCTGGCCGCG
>DATAGA010000215.1:0-4065 GCA_036257215.1 Myxococcota bacterium | reverse complement strand
CCAGGGAAGCCTTCACGCCGCCGGCCCCTCGCGCTCCGCGTCACCGCGTGCGGCCTGCGGCAGGCTCGCCGTCGCCTCGGCGCCGCCGCTCGCGAGGTTCCGGCGCCGGAGCTCGCCCCCGCTGGCGCGCACCACGCGCTCCACGAGGAAGAGCCCGAGCCCCGTGCCGCTCGGCTTCGAGGACGCGAAGGGCTCGACGGGCGACGCGAGCGCCGCTTCGCGGAAGCCGGGGCCGTCGTCGCGGATGCGGACGTCGACGCGGCCCTCCCGCAGCGTGAGCGCGACCTCGACGCGCGTCGGGAGCCGGGTGCCGTCTCCCTCGCACGCGTTGGCGATCAGGTTGTCGAGCAGGTGGCGCAGCGCCTCGCGCCCGCCGACGACCCGCGCCCGGGGCAAGTTCTGCTCCGCGACCCCGTCCAGCTCGACGGCGATCTGCGGCCAGCGCCCGCGGGCATCGTCGACGGCGGCCTGGAGCTCGGGCGCCACGGCGACAGCGGCGGCCTCGCCCGCGGCGTGGGAGCCGAGGCTGCGCGCCACGCGCGAGAGCGCGGCGAAGAGGCCGTCGAGCTCGTCGCGTAGCTCGGCGTCCGCTGCGACCGCGCCGTGCGCTGCGTCGGCGCGCAGGTGCTCGACCACCCGGAGCGCGTCGGCGAGCGCCGCACGGGCGTCCTGCTCGTCCGCGAGCGCCGTCTCGAGGGAGGTGGCGGAGCGCTCGCGCTCGAGGGCGGCGGCGGCGAGGGCCTGGGCCGCGATCGCTTCGCGTTGATCGTCCACGAACGCGAGGTTCTTCCGAGCGCCCACGAGGAAGCTGCCGAGCGCGAGGCCGAAGCCGGGGCCCAGAACGGTTGCGACCGCGAGCACCACGGCAGGCCCCGGCTCGGGGCGCAGCGCGAGGGCCGCGAGCAGCCCCGCGGCGTCCGCCAGCGGCACGAACGGGGCTTCCCGGCTGCCGTTGAACATCGAAACGTGCCACCACGCGATGGCGATCGGTATCGCGCCCAGAGCGAACGAGCCTGGCTCGCGCGAGAGCGTGACCGCGCTCCCGGCCGTGAACGCGTGGAAGAACACCGCGGCGCAGTACGCGAGGCCGCGGGCGTGAGCGGGGAGCCCGAAGCGGCGGTGGAGCTCGACCACGCCGAGCGCGTAGGCGAGGGTGAAGGCCATCAGCGCAAGGAGGGGCGCCAGGTCCAGCCCGAAGGTCGCCCGCATTCGGGGCCCCGAGGAGAGCACTACGGCTAGCGCCACGGCGAACCCCGTGGCGACGATCCAGCCGCGCGACCACGCGGAGGCCAGCCAGCGCGCGTCCAGGCCGTGCGCCCACTCGAGAAACGCGCTCGACTCCGCCCGTCGTCGCACGTCGCCCATGGCTAGCGGCCCGCCTTCCTGGGACTGTCTGCCCGACCGGAGGCCGACGGAGCGCCGGGATCGCACCGCCTGCAAGGTGGCTACACCAGAGCGTGGCTGCGACGCAAGCTGGATGTACGGGCGCGGTCTGCCCCGGGGGTTTCACCGACCTCTCAGGTGAGCGTTCGCCCGAACGCCGCCAGGAGCTCGCGCTCCTTCGAGCGCACCTCCTCGAGGTGGCGCTCCTTCACCGTGTCGAAGCCGCGCACGAGCTCGGGCAGCCGCGCGATCTCGACGGCGAGCTCGCGGTTCTCCTTCGAGAGGCCCTCGAGCAGCTCCTCGAGCGTGCGCTCGTACTCGGCGATCAGGCTCCGCTCCAGCCGCCGGTGCGCGGTCCAGCCGGGAACGTCGAGCGGGGTCCCGCGCAGGAAGCGCAGCGCCGCGAGTAGCCGGAAGCCGGCGCGCGCGAGCGGGAGCGGGATCGCCCACTTCGCGACGCGGCCCGTCTCGGGGTCCCTCGGCGCGAGGAAGCGCGGCAGGAACTGCGGCGAGAGGTGGATGCGCACGCGCAGGTCGCCCTCGAGCTCGCGCGCGAGCTGGCGCTCGAGCGAGCCGTCGGTGTAGAGGCGCGCGACCTCGTACTCGTCCTTGTAGGCGAGCAGCTTCGCATAGGCGCTCGCGACGGCGCGCGCGAGGTCGTCGCGGCCGTCGCCGAGCGCGCGCTCGCGCGACGCGACGCGCTCGACGAACGCGCGGTAGCGCTCCGCGTAGCGCGCGCTCTGGTACGCCGTGAGGTGCGCGCTGCGGTGCGCGACGATCTCGTCGAGCGTGCGCGCCGGGGACGGCGCGAGCCCGGCGCCGAGGAGCGGCCGCGCCGCCGCCTCGACGGCCGCGCGGTCGTGGGCGGCGAGCCGGCCCCAGCGGAGAGCGCGCAGATTCCACTCGACCTGGCGGCCGTTCAGCGCGATCGCGCGCTCGAGCGCCCCGAGCCCGACGGGCAGCCGGCCGCGCTGCAGGGCGAAGCCGAGCAGGAAGAGGTTGGCCGCGATCGCGTCGCCGAGGAGCGCCGTCGCGAGCCGCGTCGCGGGCAGGAAGTGCGCGTCGCCGGGCCGGGCGGCGCGGCGCAGGGCGTCTTCCATCCGGTCGGGGGAGAGGTCGAGGTCCGGGTTCGTCGCGAAGTCGAGCGTCGGCGCGACGTCGGTGTTGACGATCGCCGTGGTGCGCTCGGGCGCGAGCTTCGCGAGGTGCTCGGCCCCGGTCGCGACGACGAGGTCGCACGCGACGAGGAGGTCGCACGCGCCGTTCGCGACGCGCGTCGCGAAGATGGCGCCGGGGTCGTTCGCGATGCGCACGTGGCTCGAGACGGGGCCGTTCTTCTGCGCGAGGCCCGTCACGTCGAGCTCGGAGCAGCCCTTGCCCTCGAGGTGCGCGGCGACCGCGAGGATCGCGCCCACGGTGACCACGCCCGACCCGCCGATCCCGGCAAGCAGCACGTTGAACGGCTGCTCGCACGCGGCGGTCACGGGCGGCGGGAGCGATGCGAAGAGCGCCTCGTCGACCGCGGCGCCCTCGCGGCTCGCCCGCCGCGGGATCGCGCGGGTCACCGTGACGAAGCTCGGGCAGTAGCCCTTTACGCACGAGTAGTCCTTGTTGCAGGACGACTGGTTGATGCGGCGCTTGCGGCCGAGCTCCGTCTCGACGGGCTCGATCGAGATGCAGTTCGACTGCACCGAGCAGTCGCCGCAGCCCTCGCAGACCTCCTCGTGGATCAGCACGCGGCGATCGGGCTCCGGCAGCTCGCCGCGCTTTCGCAGCCGGCGCGCTTCGGCCGCGCAGGTCTGGTCGTAGACGAGCGCCGTGACGCCGGGCACGTCGCGCAGCGCCTTCTGCACGGCCTGAATGTCGTCGCGGTGGTGGATCGTCACCCCGGGCGGGAAGCCGCCGGCGACGTACTTCTCCGGGTGGTCGCTCAGGACCGCGATGCGCTTCACGCCCTCGGCCGCGAGCTGGCGCGCGATCTCGGGCGCCGTGATGGCGCCGTCCATCGGCTCGCCTTCGATGGGCTGGCCGCCCGTCATCGCGACCGCGCCGTTCACGAGCAGCTTGTAGGTGACGTTCACCCCGGCGGTGACCGCGGCGCGGATCGCGAGGAGCCCGGAGTGGAAGTAGGTGCCGTCGCCCATGTTCTGGAAGAGGTGCGGCACGCTCGTGAAGGGCGCCTGGCCGATCCAGTTCGCGCCCTCGGCTCCCATCTGGGTCACGGCGAGCGTGCGCCGCTCCGGCAGCCACACGGCCATGCCGTGACAGCCGATCCCGCCCTGCGCGATCGAGTCCTCGGGCACGACCGTCGAGCTGTTGTGCGGGCAGCCGGAGCAGAACGTGGGGAGCCGCAGCAGCCCCGTCGCGGCCGGCGGCACGGGCGGGACGAGCGGCGCGCGCAGGCGGCTCGCGAGCTCCGGTGCGCGCCGCTCGAGCCAGCTCCGGATCGCCTGGGCGACGGCGGCGGGGGCGAGCTCGCCCTCCGCGGCGACGAGCGGCGCGCCGCGCTCGTCGCGCTTCCCGGCGAGGCGCGGCCGGCGCTCCTCGTTGTAGAGGAGCCGCGCGAGCTGCTCCTCGATCACCGGGCGCTTCTCCTCGACGACGAGCACGTCCTCGCGGCCGAGGCAGAAGCGCAGCGCGCCTTCGGGCTCGAGCGGCCAGGTGAGCGCGACCTTGTACACC
>DATAGA010000212.1:0-5847 GCA_036257215.1 Myxococcota bacterium | reverse complement strand
GATCTACCGCCACCTGCGCCGGATCAACCCGAGCCCCTACCTCTTCTTCGTGCGGCTCGACGGGCGCATCCTGATCGGCTCGTCGCCGGAGATCCTCGTGCGGATGGAGGGCGGCCGCATCGACCTGCGCCCGATCGCCGGCACGCGGCCGCGGGGCGAGTCGCCCGCCCGCGACGTCGAGCTCGAGGGCGAGCTGCTCGCCGACCCGAAGGAGCGCGCCGAGCACCTGATGCTGGTGGACCTCGGCCGCAACGACGTGGGCCGCGTCGCGCGCATGGGCTCCGTGCGCGTCAGCGAATACGCCACGGTGGAGCGCTACTCGCACGTCATGCACATCGTCTCGAACGTGCAGGGCGAGATCCGCCCCGGGCTCGACTGGCTGGACCTGCTGCGCGCGAGCTTCCCGGCGGGCACGCTCTCCGGGGCGCCCAAGGTGCGGGCGATGGAGATCATCGACGAGCTCGAGCCGGTGCGCCGCGGGGCCTACGGGGGCTGCGTCGGCTACGTGGACCACTCGGGCAACATGGACATGGCGATCGCCATCCGGACGCTGCTCGTGCAGGACGGCTCGATCTACGTCCAGTCGGGCGGCGGCATCGTGGCCGACTCGGAGCCCGAGGCGGAGTACCAGGAGTCGCAGGCGAAGGCGCGCGCGCTGATCCAGGCCATCGACCTGGCGCGCGAGGGGAGCGACGCGTGAGGCTCCTCGTGATCGACAACTACGACTCCTTCACGTACAACCTCGTGCAGTACCTGGGCGAGCTTGGAGCGGAGCTCGACGTCGTGCGCAACGACGCGGAGCCGCTCGACGCCATGGTCGCGCGGCGTCCCGCGGGCGTCGTGATCTCGCCCGGGCCCGGCCGTCCCGCGGACGCCGGCGTCACCGTGCCGGCCGTGCGCGCCTTCAGCGAGCGCGGTACGCCGCTCCTCGGCGTCTGCCTCGGGCACCAGGGCATCGGCGAGGCGTTCGGCGGCCGCATCGTGCGGGCTCGCACGCTGATGCACGGCAAGACCTCGCGCATCCACCACGACGCGCGCGGCGTCTTCGCGGGCCTTCCCGACGGCTTCGAGGCGACGCGCTACCACTCGCTGGTCGTCGAGCCCGCGAGCTTTCCGGGCTGCCTCGAGGTCTCCGCGCGCACCGAGGACGGCGAGATCATGGGCCTGCGCCACCGCGAGCTGCCGGTCCACGGCGTGCAGTTCCACCCCGAGTCGATCCTCACCTCCGAGGGCAAGCGGCTGCTCGGGAACTTCCTCGGGCTGTGCCGGAGCACGGGCGCGTGAGCCTGAAGGAAGCCGTCAAGGAGGCACTGGCGCGGCGCGAGGTGCCGGGGCCGGTGCTCGAGGCCGCGTTCGGCGAGATCATGGACGGCGGCGCGAGCCCCGTACTCGTCGCGGCGCTGCTCGCCGGGCTGCGCACGAAGGGCGAGACGGTCGACGAGATCGTGGCGGTCGCCCGCGCCTTGCGCGCGCGCGCCGAGACGGCGCCACTCCCCGACCCGCGCTGCGTGGACACCTGCGGCACCGGCGGGGACGCCGCGTCGACGTTCAACGTGTCGACGGTCGCCGCGTTCGTCGTCGCGGGCGCCGGGGTCCCGGTCGCGAAGCACGGGAACCGCGCCGCCTCGAGCCGCGCGGGGAGCGCGGACGTGCTCGAGGCGCTCGGCGTCGAGCCCGACCTCCCGGTGGCCGAGTCCGCCCGCATCCTGCGCGAGGTCGGGATCGCCTTCTTCTTCGCGCGCCGCGCGCACCCGGCGATGCGCCACCTCGCGGCCGTGCGCGAGCAGCTCGGCGTGCGCACGGTCATGAACTGCCTCGGACCGCTGCTCAACCCGGTGGGCGCGCGGCGTCAGCTCGTCGGGGTGTACACCGCGGAGCTCGTGGTCCCGCTCGCGGAGGCGCTCGCGCGCCTCGGCGCGGAGCGCGCGCTCGTCGTGCACGGCGACGACGGTCTCGACGAGCTCACGACCACCGGGCCGAGCACGACGGCGTTCTTCGACGGCACGCGCGTCGTGCCGGGGCGGGTGAACCCCGCCGCGCTCGGCCTCGCGCTCGCGGAGCCGGAGGCCCTGCGCGGGGGCGACGTCCGCCGCAACGCGGAGATCGCGCGCGCGGTCCTGGCCGGCGAGAAGGGCGCGCCGCGCGACTTCGTGCTGCTCAACGCCGCCGCCGCGCTCGTCGTCGCGGGCGCGGCGTCGGGCCTAGAGGCGGGGCTCGTCCTCGCGGCCCGCAGCGTCGACGAGGGCGCCGCGGCGGCGCGGCTCGAAGCGCTCGCCGCGGCGACGAAGCGGGTGGCGGGGCGGTGACGATCCTCGCCGAGATCCTCGACGCGAAGCGGGGCGAGGTCGCCGCCGCGAAGGCGCGCGTCGCGCCGGCCGCGCTGGCCGGGCGCGCCGAGGCGGCCGCGGAGCCGACGCGCGGCTTCCGCCGCACGCTCGCCGCGGCCCCGGCCCCGGCCGTCGTCGCCGAGCTGAAGCGCCGCTCGCCGAGCCGCGGCGAGATCCGCCCGGACTTCGACCCGGTCGCCTGCGCGCGCGAGTACGCTGCCGGCGGCGCGGCGGCTCTCTCGGTGCTCACCGACGAGCGCTACTTCGGCGGTCGCCTCGAGTACCTCGCCGCCGTACGCGCGGCCGTGCGGCTCCCGCTGCTGCGCAAGGACTTCGTGATCGACGCGTACCAGGTGGACGAGGCGCGCGTCGCGGGCGCCGACGCCGTGTTGCTCATCGTCGCCGCGCTCGACGCCCCGGCGTTGGCGGCGCTCTCGGCGCGCGCTCGGGCGCTCGGGCTCGACGCGCTCGTCGAGGTGCACGACGAGCGTGAGCTCGACGCCGCGCTCGCCGCGGGCGCCGACCTCGTCGGCGTCAACAACCGCGACCTGCGCACGTTCGTCACCGACCTCGCCGTGACGGAGCGACTCGCTCCGCGGCTCCCGTCCTCGGTGCTCCTCGTCGCAGAGAGCGGCATCGCCGGGCCGGCGGACGTCTCGAGGCTGGCCCGGGCGGGCGCGCGGGCGTTTCTCGTGGGAGAATCCCTCATGCGCGAGCCGGACCCGGGCAGGGCCCTACGGCGGCTCCGGGAGGGCGGGGGCGAGGTGGAAGGGAGCCGGGGGAGCCCGTGACGGTCCGAATCAAGGTCTGCGGGATCACGCATCCCGACGACGCGGCTGCGGCCGTCGACGCGGGCGCCGACCTCATCGGCATCAACTTCGTCCCCGGCTCGCCCCGGCGCGTCGAGCCGCGCAGCGCCGAAGCGATCGCCAAACGAGTCGAGGGGCGCTGCGAGCGGGTGGCGCTCTTCCGCGATCCGTCCTGGGACGAGGTCGAGCGCATCACGCGCCGGATCGACTTCGAGCGCGTGCAGCTCCACGGTCAGGAGTCCGAGGCCGACTGCGAGATGTTGGACCTCCCGGTGATCAAGGCCATCCGCGGCGCCGACCTCGAGGCCGCGGGCCAGTACCCGGGTGCTCTCTTGTTGCTCGACCACCCGACCGAAGGGGGCGGACGCGGCAAGGCGTGGAACTGGTCGGACGCGAAGGAGCTGATCGCGAACGGCTACGACGTCATCCTGGCCGGCGGCCTCACGCCCGAGAACGTGGAGCAGGCCCTCGCCGATCTGGGCGACCTCTTGCCGTGGGGCGTCGACGTCGCGACCGGCGTCGAGGGGGACGGCCACCGCAAGGACCCGAAGCTCCTCGCCGCGTTCGTGGCCGCGGTCCGCAAGGCCGAGCACGGATGAACGACCCCCTCGCCGGGGGCGGCCGCTTCGGCGAGTACGGCGGCCGCTACGTCCCGGAGACCCTGGTCGCCGCGATCGACGAGCTGGTCGAGGCGTACCCGCGGATCTCCGCGCGGGACGACTTCCAGGCCGAGCTCGGCGACCTGCTGCGCCACTACGCCGGCCGGCCGACGCCGCTCACCTTCGCGCGCCGCACCACCGAGGCGCTCGGCGGCGCGCGCGTCTACCTGAAGCGCGAGGACCTCGCCCACACCGGCGCGCACAAGATCAACAACGTGCTCGGCCAGGCGCTGCTCGCCCGCTTCATGGGCAAGCGCCGCGTGATCGCCGAGACCGGCGCCGGCCAGCACGGCGTCGCGACGGCGACGGCCTGCGCGCTGCTCGGCCTCGACTGCGAGGTCTACATGGGCGAGGAGGACGTCGCGCGCCAGGCGCTGAACGTCTTCCGCATGGAGCTCCTCGGCGCGACCGTCCACCCGGTGCGCTCCGGCTCGCGCACGCTCAAGGACGCCATCAACGAGGCGATGCGCGACTGGGTGACGAACGTCCGCACCACCTACTACTGCATCGGCTCGGTGATGGGGCCGCACCCGTACCCGACGCTCGTGCGCAACTTCCAGCGCGTGATCGGGATCGAGACCCGCGCGCAGATCCTCGAGCGCGAGGGGCGGCTGCCGACGGCCGTGATCGCGTGCGTCGGGGGCGGCTCGAACGCGATGGGCATCTTCCACCCGTTCCTCGACGACCGCGAGGTGCAGCTCGTCGGCGTCGAGCCGGCGGGGGAGGGGCTCCAGACGCGGCGCCACGGCGCCGTCCTCACGCTCGGGACGCCGGGCATCTTCCACGGCCAGCGCACGCTCGTCCTCGCCGACGAGGAGGGCCAGATCTTCCCCGCCCACTCGGTGTCGGCCGGGCTCGACTACCCCGGCGTCGGGCCCGAGCACGCGTGGCTGCGCGACACCGGGCGCGCCCGCTACACCGCGGTGACCGACGCCGAGGCGCTCGACGCGTTCTGCTGGCTCGCGCGCACGGAGGGGATCCTGCCCGCGCTCGAGACCGCGCACGCGGTGGCGGAGCTGCGCAAGCTCGCCCCGACGCTCGGGCGCGACGCGGTGGCCGTCGTGAACCTCTCCGGCCGCGGCGACAAGGACGCGCCGCAGGTGCGCGAGATCCTGCGCGAGCGGGCCGGCCGGGCGGACGCGTGAGCCGGATCGCGGGCTGCTTCGAGCGCCTGCGCGCGCGCGGGGAGAAGGCGCTCGTCCCGTACGTGACGGCCGGCGACCCGGACCTGAAGACGACCGAGGCGCTCGTGCTCACGATGGCCGAGTCCGGCGCCGACCTGATCGAGCTCGGCGTTCCCTTCTCCGACCCGATCGCCGACGGGCCCACCATCCAGCGCGCGAGCCAGCGCGCCCTCGAGCGCGGCGCGACGCTGCGCCGCGTGCTCGAGCTCGCCAAGCGCGTGCGGACCCGCAGCGACGTGCCGCTGGTCCTGATGGGCCACGCCAACCCGTTCTACGCGATGGGCCCGGCAGGCTTCGCCGCGGCCGCGGCCGAGGCCGGGGTCGACGGCCTCATCGTCCCGGACCTCCCTCCGGAGGAGGGCGCGGATCTCTACGGTGCCGCCGCCGACGCGGGGCTCGACGGCGTGCTGCTCGCCGCACCGACGACGACCGACGTGCGGCTGCGCTTCCTCGCGGGACGCACGCGCGGCTTCCTGTATTACGTCTCGCTCACCGGCGTCACCGGCGCGCGTGCGGCGCTCGCCGCCGACCTCGCCTCCGCGGTTGCGCGGGTCAAGTCCTTCTCCGCCGTCCCGGTCTGCGTCGGGTTCGGCGTCTCGACCCCGGCCCACGCCCGCGAGGTCGCGCGCTTCGCCGACGGCGTCGTCGTGGGCAGCGCGATCGTCGACCGCATCGAGCGCGCCGGCAGCCCCGACGAAGCAGTGGACTCCGTCGCCCGCTTCGTCGCCGAGCTGAAGGCCGCGACCCGCGCCGCCTAGGGCCCCGACGCGCCCGCCGCCGGGGCCAGGCCCACCAGCCGCTCGTAGAGCCCGCGCACCTGACGGCGCGTCGACTCCAGCGAGCCCGAGTTGTCGATCACGTGGTCGGC
>DATAGA010000209.1:0-16187 GCA_036257215.1 Myxococcota bacterium | reverse complement strand
GACGCGCGCGCTGCGCGACGGCGACGACTACGTCCTGAACGGGGCGAAAACGTTCATCTCGAACGGCCAGATCGGCGACCTCTTCATCGTCGTCGCGAAGACCGACCCGGCCGCGGACCCGCCGCACAAGGGCGTGAGCCTCCTCCTCGTGGAGGCCGACACGCCGGGGTTCGTGCGCGGCAAGAAGCTCGACAAGCTCGGGCTGCGCGGTCAGGACACGAGCGAGATCTTCTTCGAGGACTGCCGCGTGCCGGAGTCCAACCTGCTCGGCCGCGAGGGGCAGGGCTTCCGGATGCTGATGGAGAAGCTCCAACAGGAGCGGCTCTGCATCGCCGTCTCGTCGGTCGCGTCCTGCCGGCGGGCGCTCGACGACACGCTCGCCTACGTGAAGGACCGTCACGCCTTCGGGCAGCCGATCGGCACCTTCCAGGCGCTCCAGTTCAAGCTCGCGGAGCTCGCCACCGAGGTCGAGGTCGGCCAGGCCTTCGTCGACCGCCTGCTCGTCGCGCACGTGCGCGGCGACGACCTCGTGAAGGAGGTGAGCATGGCCAAGTGGTGGACCACGGACCTGCAGAAGCGGCTCACCGCCGACTGTCTGCAGCTCCACGGCGGCTACGGCTTCATGAACGAGACGCCGATCTCGGCGGACTACGCGGACGCCGCGGTGCAGTCGATCTACGCCGGCACCAACGAAATCATGAAGGTGATCATCGCCCGGCGGCTCGGTCTGGGCTGACCCTCCGCCTCGGGGTCAGCGCAGCAGGCGGCCGTCGAGCACCTCGGCCAGGAGCTTTCGGGCGCGCGGCTTCGGCACCTCGCCGTCGTGCGTGCGCAGCCAGAGCTGGTCGTGCACGCCGTCGGCGCGCGTCTCGATCCGCATCTCGACGGGCGTGAGCGAGAGGAACGCGAGTCGCTCGAGCATGCCGCCGAGGAAGCCGGTCCGGTCGGGCCCGCGGACCTCGAGGAAGAGCGAGCCGCCGTGGACGTTGCTCTCCGAGAGCGTGTAGTCGCTGAGCTCGATCTGCGTGTCGCTCGGCGCGCGGCCGCGCGCGAGCAGCTCGAGATAGTCGAGCAGCACGGGATCGGTGCTCGGGTCCTCGCGCACGATCTCGAGCCGCGCGTGCCAGGGGTTCCACGGCTCGCCGCTTCCGTGCCGCATCGCGTAGCCGCGGCGGATGCTGAGGCCCGCTCGCGCGAGACCGCGGCAGAGCGGGTCCGCCCAGCGCCCGCCCAGGCGACCCCACAGCGTGAGCAGATGCCGGTCGCGGCTCATGCGCCGGACCTCGAAGCCGCGCTCGCCGTCGCGCGGCGCGAGCCCGCCGAGGACCGGTACGTGCTCGGTCGTGCGCACCCACATCGCGCTCTCCTTGCCCCGTGCAGGGCGGGGCTTCGCCGCTCGAACTCTTCTGCTCGCCATGGACCCTCGACCCCGCCGCGCTCGGTGCAACGGCCGTGCCAGGCTTCCGCAGGGAGGAGCTGGGCCGAACGCGGCTCGCCGGGGCACGCAGGTGCGTGTCACGGGGGCTCCAGGCCGCGCCGCGCGTCCCGCGCTGCCCGCCGCGGAAGCACGCTGCGCATTCCCCGCGCAGCGCTGGTCGGCGCCAGAGTGGCGGGGGTGGCGTTCCTACGGGCGGGCGCCGCGCGCCTTTGTGGCGAAGAGCGCGAGGATGGCGTCGAGGTTCGACCGCACGCGCTCGGGCGGGACGCCCGCGGTCGGGGCGTAGAGCAGGGGCTCGTCGGTGAGGTCGCGCCACCCGTCGAGCCGCTCGCGCGCCTCGTCGGGTGTGCCCGCGATCGCGATCTCGTCCACCAGCGCGTCGGGCACCGCGTCGGCCAGGCCGCGCAGGTCGAAGCGCGCGAGCGCGGCGCGGCAGGCGTCGGCCACCTCGCCGCAGCCGTGGAGCTCGAGCAGGCTCCGGTACACCGAGACGCTCGCGTAGAAGCCGATCTGCGCGCGCGCGTCGCGGCGCGCGAGGTCGCGGTCGGCCTGGATCGACGTCATCACGTAGGGCACCAGGCGACACGCGCCGGCGGGGCGTTCCGCCGCCGCTTCCGCGGCGCGCAGCCACGGCAACGTGCGCTCGCGGTGGAAGCGGCGGCTCGCGATCGGGTGGCCGACCAGCCCGTCGGCCACCGTGCCGGCGGTCTCCACCATGCGCCGGTTCACCGCGGCGACGAGGATCGGGACGTGCGCGCGCGGCGCGCCTGGGCGCGTGAAGAGCGGGATCTTGATGTCGTAGAACTTCCCTTCGAAGCGGAAGCCGACGCGCTCCTTCGCCGCGAAGAGCGCGCGCAAGAGGCGCACGCACTCCTCCATGCGCGCGGCGGGCCGCGAGAAGGGAACGCCGTACCACTCCTCGTTCATGCGGCTCGTGCCGCTCCCGAGGCCGAGCGTCATGCGACCACCGGAGAGCTCGTCGAGGTCGAGCGCCGCAGTCGCGTGGACGACGGGCGAGCGCGTGAACGCGTTCGCGATTGCCGTGCCGATCCCGATGCGCTCGGTCGCCTCCGCGATCGCGCCGAGCACCGCGTACGGGTGCTGGTTCCAGAACTCGGCGCTCCAGACCGAGGCGAACCCCGCTTCTTCTGCGCGCCGCGCGAGCTCCACCTGGGGACGCGCGCTCCCGCCGACGAGGATCAGGCCGGCACGCACGCGCGCTCCTTTGCCCCCCGGCGAGGGCGAGTCTAGCCTCTCGCGACGAGGAGGTTGCGATGCGGGCTGGCGCGCTCCCGTGGGTCCTGCTCGCCGCGTCGTGCACTCTCGCACCGGCCTCGGCGTCTGCAGGATCTGCCCAGCCGGCGCCCGCGGCGGTCGTTGCACGGGCGACGGTCGACGCGGTGCGCGCCGCCGGCCGCGTCGTCGACGCGTCCGGTGCGCCGCTCGCGGGCGTGATGGTGACGCTCTCGTACGGCGAGCCGCAGCGCTCCGTCACCGTCTGGAGCGACGACGCGGGCCGCTTCGCCGCGCCGCCGCTTCCCGCGGCCGCCTCGTTCGCGGTGCGCGCGCGGCGCATCGGCTGGCGCGACGCGACGCGCGCCGACCTCGCGCCGGGTCCGAGCCGCACCCTCGCGGTCGACCTCGCGCTCGCGCGCGAGACCGATCCCTTGGCGCTCGCCGCGCAGCTTCCGGCGAACCGCTGGCTCGCGCTCCTCCTCGCGCGCCTCGACGACCCGGCGCAGCGCGAGGAGTTCCTGCGCCAGTGCACGTACTGCCACCAGCAGGGCTCTGCGGCGACGCGCCTCGCGCGCGACGACGCCGAGTGGGACAAGGTGCTCGCGCTGATGGCGCGCATGGGCGGGATGCTCAGCACCGAGCTGCGCGCGCAGGTGCCCGAGCTCATGCGCGCGGCGTACGACCCGGCGACCGCGGTGCCGGCGCTCACCGCCGGTCGCGACGAGCCCGGCTTCGCGCCGCCGCCCCCCGCGGCCGTGCGCCGGGCGGTGGTCGAGGAGTGGGAGCTCGGCGGCCGCGCGTCGATGCAGCACGACCTGACGGTCCACCCCGACGGCCGGATCTACTCCGTCGACATGACGCAGGACCGCCTCTATCGGCTGGACCCGTCGCAGCCCGGTGTCGCGCTCGAGTCCTTCGCGATCCCGGCCGGCGACCTCCCGCTCGGGGGCGCCTTCGCGACGGCCGGCGGCCCGCTCCCGCCCTATTCGAACGCCCACCAGGGCCCGCACTCGATCCAGGTGGCGCCCGACGGCTCGCTTTGGGTGACGCTCGCGCTCGGCAATGCGCTCGGACGCTTCGACCCGGCGAGCGAGACGTGGACGATCCACCCGCTCGAGGAGGGCTACTACCCGCACACGCTGCGCTTCGACGCGAAGGGCCGGGTCTGGTTCACGGTCGCGGCGTCGAACCACCTCGGCGTGCTCGACCCGGCGACGGGTGCGATCCGCACGGTGCGCCTCCCCGCGCGCTCGTGGCGGCAGGCGACCGCCCTGCGGCTCCTGCCCGTCATGCTCTGGATCGGCCGCTACGTGGACATCCGCAGCGCGGCGGGCGATAGCGGCGGCGTCGCGTTCCCGGTGCCGTACGGCGTCGACGTGGCGCCCGACGGCTCGGTCTGGTTCAGCCAGCTGAACGAGCACCGCATCGGCCGCGTCGATCCGGAGAGCCTCGCCGTCGAGATGATCGACACGCCCTTCAGCGCGCCGCGGCGGCTGCGCTTCGACTCGAAGGGCGGTCTCTGGATCCCCGGCTTCTCGTCGGGCCTCGTCGCGCGCTTCGACCCGGCGACGCGCGAGTTCCGCTCGTTCGACCTCCCCATCGAGCCGCGCGGCAGCGAGACGCCGTACGCGCTCCACGTCGACCGCCGCACCGACGACGTCTGGATCTGCGGGACCAACAGCGACACGCTGATCCGCTTCGAGCCCGCCAGCGAGCGGTTCACCGTGTATCCGCTGCCGACCCGGGTGACCTACACGCGCGAGATCGACTTCGACGCGCAGGGCCGCGTGTGGACTTCGAACTCGAACGCCCCCACGTGGCAGATCGAGGGCGGCTTCCCGCGCGTGCTCCGGCTCGACCCCGGCCCGGCCGACGCCGCGACCCTCGCGGCGGGGAAGGGAGCGCGGTGAAGCGGCGCCGCCTCGGACGCACCGGCCTCACGGTCTCGGAGATCGGCATCGGGACGATGACGTTCGGCTCGATGGCCGACGAGGCGGCGAGCCTGCGCATCCTCGACCGCGCGTTCGACGCGGGCGTCGACCTCGTCGACGCCGCCGAGATCTACCCGGTGCCGCCCGACGCGAGCTGGGTGGGACGCACGGAGGAGATCGTCGGCAAGTGGCTGGCCGGCCGCGCGCGCGACGCCGTCATCCTCGCCACGAAGGTGGCCGGCCCCCTCGGCGGCTGGTTCCAGGCGCCGCTCCGCCACGGGAAGACCTCGCTCGACCGCCACCACGTGATGCGCGCCTGCGAGGAGAGCCTGCGCCGCCTCGGCACGGACTACGTCGACCTCTACCAGACCCACTGGCCGGACGCGGACGTGCCGATCGCCGAGACGCTCGAGGCGCTCGACCGGCTCGTGGAGGAGGGCAAGGTCCGCTACGTCGGCTGCAGCAACCAGAGCTGCTGGGGACTGGCGGAGAGCCTCTGGCAGGCCGAGAAGCACGGCACCGCCCGCTACGAGACGATCCAGAACAACTTCAGCCTGCTGAACCGGCGCTTCGAGGACGAGCTCGCCGCCTGCTGCCGCGCGCAGGGCGTGAGCCTGCTCGCCTACAGCCCACTCGCCGGCGGCGTGCTCTCGGCGAAGTACCAGGGGGGCGCCTGGCCCGACGGCGCGCGCTTCGCGCGCTACCGCGAGCACAGCCCGCGCACGAAGGTCATGGCGGCGCGCTTCGTCAGCGAGGCGACGCTGGCCGCTACCGAGCGCCTCGCGGAGGTGGCCGAGTCGTGCGGCCTCGCGCTGCCTACGCTGGCGGTCGCCTGGACGCTGACGCGCGACTTCCTCGGCGCCGCGCTCGTGGGCGCGACCTCGCCGGAGCAGCTCGACGCGACGCTCACGGCGGCGGATGCGACGCTCCCGCCCGACGCGCTCGCCCGCATCGACGCGATCTCGCGCGAGATCCGCTATCCGATGGGCTAGGAGCGCCAGCGGCGAGGTCGTGGCGGAGGCGTACTCGTCGGAGTCGGACAGCGGCGGCCCGCGGGCCGCCGCTGGCGCAGCACGCTGGCGGCGGAGGAATGCACGTGCGGTACGTGGGTCGCGTCGCGGCCATCCTGGTGGTCGCGTGGGCGCTCGGCTGCGAGCGCGGGCCGGAGCTGTTCGACGCGAAGGGGGTGGTGACCGGCGTCGAGCCCGCGGCGCGCCAGCTCTCGGTCGACCACGAAGCGATCCCGGGCCTCATGCCCGCGATGACGATGAACTTCGACGTCACGGATCCGGCGCTGCTCGAGGGCCTCGCGCCCGGCCAGCACATCCGGTTCCGGATCTCCTTCGACGACGGCGTCTACCGCATCGTCGCGATCGAGAAGGAGGCCGCGGAGGGCGCGACGGGGAGCGCGGGCGCACCCGGCACCGCGGCGCCCGGCGCGACCGGGAGCGCGGGAGCGAGCGGGAGCTTCGAGCCCGTCGCCGACGAGGGACAGCCGGCGCCGGCCTTCGAGCTCGTCGACCAGGACGGCCGCCCGCGCAGCCTCGAGTCCCTGCGCGGCCGGGTGCTGCTCCTGGACTTCGTGTACGCGAACTGCCCGGGTCCGTGCCCGATCCTGACCGGCGCCCACGTGCGGGCGCAGAAGGTCCTGCCCGACGACGTGCGCGATCGCGTCTGGTTCGTCTCGATCACGCTCGACCCCGAGCGCGACACGCCCGACGCGCTGCGCAGCTACGGCGCCAAGCGCGGCGCGGACCTCTCGCGCTGGTCGTTCCTCACGGGCCCGCGGGCGCAGGTCGAGGAGGTCGTCCGCCGCTACGGCGTCGGCTCGGTGCGGCTCGCGAACGGCGAGATCCAGCACGTCGTCGTCTCGTTCCTGATCGACCCGCAAGGCCGCGTCGTGAAGCGCTACTTCGGCCTCGAGCACCACGGCGACGACCTCGCGAAGGACCTCGCCGACCTCGCCCGCCGGACGGGGTGAGTAGCGAAGCGCGAGCGGGCTACTGCGCGCCGCCCGCCTTCTTCGCCAGGCGTGCGCCGAAGCGGGCCGCGTCGATCACGAAGCGCTCGTGGCGGCCGCGGCAGACGAGGTCGGCGTCGTCGCGAGCCTCGACGTCGAAGACGACGCGGCGGCCGTCGAGCTCGCGCAGCGCCACCTCGACCGTGACCGTCATGCCGGGCGGGGTCGGCGCCTCGTGGGACAGGTCGACGCGGCTGCCGACGCTCTGCTCGCCGGGCTCGAGGTGGGGCGTCAGGGCCTGGATGCAGGTCCACTCGACGAGGCCGACGAGGAAGCCGGTGGCGAACACGGCGGGCATCGTCTGGAACTCGGGCGCCTCGCGGTAGAGCGCCGGCACGGTCTTGTCGGGGGTCACGCGGTACGCGAACGAGTGTCGTAACCCAGGGCGCAGCGAGTCCTTCACGGCAGCGGGCTCTGCTCGAACGGCGCTCCCGCCGCGGCCTTGAGCAGCGCATCGAGGGCGACACCCGCGCGCGCGCCGGCTTCGTCGAGGAGGACCGCGCCGCGCGGCGGCCGCGGACCCCAGCGCTCGAAGTTGGCGCGCGAGAAGACGGCGAGCGTCGGGACGCCCGCCGCGACGGCGAGGTGCATGGGTCCCGCGTCGGGCGTGAGCACCGCGCGGCAGGCCGAGAGGAGCGCGCCCACGCGTCGCGCGTCGGGCTCGACCACGAACGCGGCCCCGGCCAGCGCCGCGCGGATCTCCGCCTCCCGCGCGAGCTCGTCCGGTCCGAGGAAGACGACGGGCACGATGCCGCGCGAGCGCAGCCCCTCCGCCACCTGCGCGAACGCGCCGAGCGGCCAGCCCTTGCCCTTGCGCGCCCGGCCCCCGACGAAGAGCGCGACGCACCCGCCCGCGGGCTCGCCGGCGAACGCGCGCAGCCGGGCGGCGCCCTCCGCGCGCTCCGCGGTGGTGAGCGCGAGCGTGCGCTCGCCCTGCGCCTCGAGCCCGAGCCGGGCAAGGTAGCCGAGCAGCTCGTCGACCTTGTGCGGCGACTCGGGCGCTTCGACCGCGGTCGTGAAGTAGACGTTCCCTTCGGCGCGGCGGACGCCGAGGCGGTGACGGGCGCCGGAGGCGCCGACGAGGAGCGCGCCGAGCGACCCCGTAGCGGTCGAGAGGTGGAGCGCGACGTCGTAGCGCTCGCGCCGCAGTGCGCGCACGAGGCCGACGAGCCGCCAGGGCCGAGCGGCGTCCCGGCGCTCGACGACGTGGACCCGTGCGAGCGGGAAGCCGCGCAGCAGCGCGGCGGCCGGCGCGCCGCCGACGAACGCGAGCTCGGCCTGCGGGAGGCTGCGCGCGACGGCCGCGAGCCCGGCGCTCGCGACGAGCGTGTTGCCGAGGCGCTGGTTCACGCACACGAGGAGGACGCGCTGAACGCTGCGCCAGTCGGGCGGCGGCGCGCTGCCGTCGCCGAAGCGGCCCGCGAGCCCGCGCAGCGCTGCGGCGCGGAGGGCCCGGCGGAGCCGGCGCCAGGGGTCCGGCGGGCGCGCGTCGCGGCCCGCCGCAGCGCCGCCGGACGCGCTCACCGCTCGATCACCCAGAGCGGCGACGTCTTCACGAGCTCGACGTTGAACGCCTCGTAGAGCGCCGGGATCCGCACGAACATGAGCAGCACGAACACCACCAGACAAGCGATCGTGTAGACGAGGAAGCCGCGCTCGCGGTAGAGCCGCTCGGGGTTCTGCACGGGGCTTCCCGGCTGGAGCCCGAGCTTCAGGTACCAGGCCAGGAAGCCGGCCCCGAGCGGGATCCCGAGGATCAGCTCGAGGTGGTAGCGGACGACGAACACGCCCGCGAAGAGCGCGGCCGCGATCGCGTAGAAGAACACGCTCACGAGCAGGCGCTCCTCGTCGTAGTACTTGAAGGAGCGGCGATAGCGGATCGCGGTCGCGCGGTCGCCGATGGTCCGGTACTCGGCGAAGCGCTTCAGCGCCATGAAGAACGCGCCCACCATCCAGTACGAGAACACGAGGGAGAGCGGGGGCACCTTGTCCTGGATCAGCGGCAGCCAACCGAGCAGGAGCCGGATCGGGTTGTTGATCGACTCCGAGAGCACGTCGAGGTACGGGATCTCCTTCGAGCGGATCGGCTTCACGTTGTAGACGACGCCCATCACCCACAGGAAGAGCGCCGTCGCCGCGAACAGGCGGTTCACGAGCAGCCCGAGTCCGATCCCCAGCACGCCGAGCGCCAGCCACTCGGCCAGCGCGTAGCGCCGGCGCACCTGCTCCGCCGCGGCCGGCCGGTGCTTCTTCACCGGGTGCTTGCGGTCGTAGGGCGCGTCCAGCATCTCGTTGAGCACGTAGTTGCTGGAGGCGACGAGGCAGGTCGACACGAGCGCGAGGAGCAGCACGGGCACGACGTCGAGCCGCATGAGCGCCGGCTCGACGAAGAGCGCGAGGATCACGCCGGCGAGCATGAAGGCGTTCTTGAACCAGTGGTCGATCCGCGCCATCTGCACGTAGGGCCACAGCCCGTAGTGCGCGCGCGCCGCGCCGACCTCCCCGGTGACCGCCATCGAGAGCTTCCTAGCCCCCGCCCCCCCGGGCCGCAAGCCGGTAGATCTGCACCGGCGGCTGCTCGAGGTGCGCGGGCAGCGGGAGCTCCGCGACGCGCTCGAAGCCCGCGACCGGCTCGCCCCGCGCGAACGGATCGACGAGGAACCACTTGAACTTCCGCTCGTAGACCCGGTCGATGGCCTGGGCGACGGGCTTGCGCCACGTGGCGACGACGTGCGTGAGGCCGCGCGCCCGCATTTCCGCCGCGAGCGACGCCGCGTCCTGCGCGTCGAGCTGGAAGAAGCCGACGAAGCGCTCCGGCTCGAGGTCCGTGAGGAAGAGGTAGTGCTGCCGGTGCATCACGACCGCGCGCTCTCCCGGCGCGAGGTTCTGTGCGAGCCACGCCGCCGACACGACGACGCTCTCGTTCGCGAAGCGGATCTTGCGCTGCTCCGCGGCGCGTCCGGTGAGCCCGCCGAGGACGAGCGGGACGGCGACGGCGAGGCCCGCCGCAAAGGTCGCCGCCGCGGCGAGCGCGCTCGCGCCCGCTGCACCCTGTGCGAGTGCGAGCGCGAGGGAAACGGCGGCGAGCAGCGCCAGCAGGGCGGCGTACGCGAGGTCGGCGGCGAAGGGCACGACGTCGTGGGGGGCGCGCGCCAGCTCGGCGACTCCGTCGCTCGCGAAGAGCACGCCGAGCGCGAGTGCGCCCGCCACGGCGAGGCCGCTCGCCGCTGCGGGGAGGGCGGCGAGGCGCCGGGCCGCCGCGGCGAGCGCCGCGACGAGCCCGGTCGCGAAGAAGAGGAGCGGGATCCACAGCACCGGGTAGACGTAACGGGCCTTGTCGATCCCGAGCAGCACGATGACGGCGACGCTTGCGGCGAGGTAGGCGACGAGCGCGCTCGCCTCGCGCGGGAAGCGCGCGAGGCCGACGACGACGCCCAGCGCGGCCGGCGCGGCCGCGAGGGCGAGGAAGACCGCGACGTCGGGCCCCGGCGCGTCGGTCCAGAGCCCCCGGAACGACTCCTTCAGCAGCGTTGCCAGCACGTGGGGCGCCGGCGAGAAGCCCATCCGCTCCATGTCCGCCGCGTAGAACGCGGCCCCCGAGCCGCGCAGCGCTCCGAGGCCCGCCCAGAGAACGAAGGGCAGGGCTCCCGCTGCCGCAGCGGCCGCGTGCCGGCGCCAGCGGCCGTCCTCCGACGCGTTCCACGCCGCGAAGAGCGGCAGCAGCAGCACGGCCTCGTAGCGCGAGAGCGCCGCCGCCGCAGCCGCCACGTACTGCCAGCCCGCGCGGCGCTGGAAGCCGAGGAACGCGAGCACGACGAAGAAGGCGAGGCTCGGCTCGACGAGCGGCTGCAGCCCCTGCCCGTGGAGCTGCGCGGTTCCGGCGAAGAGGACGGCCACGAGCAGCGAGCCGCGCCCGAGGCAGCCCCCGGCGAAGCGCTGGAGCAGCGGAAGGGTCGCGATCGCGAGCGCGGCGTTGAGCGCGAGCGCGGCGTGGAGGAGTGCGTGCTTGCCCGGGAGCGCGGCCCCGACGAGGGCCATCGCCGCGGGAAGGAGCGGGAGGCGTTGGAAGGTGCTCGGCAGCTCGAGCCGGCCGAAGGCGCGCGCCACCGCCTCGAACGTCGCGAAGTCGTTGTTCGGGAGCGGGAAGAACGCGAGCTGCGGCCACCAGAACGCGAGCGTCGCGAGCGCGAGCGCCCACGCGCCGAACGCCTCGAGTCGCCCGGCGCGGTCCGCCGCCGCGGCGGCCGACGCACCGCGAGCACGCGCAGAGGGCCGAGCGGCGCGCGGCGCGTCGCCCGTGGGCCCACCGGCGGCTGCGCTCAACCCCCGCGCTCCGGCAGCACCCGGTACACTTGCACGGGGTCGCGCTCGAGCTGGGGCGGGAGCGGCACGGTCGCGACGTGCGCGAAGCCCGGCACCGGGCCGCCCGCGCGAAAGGGCTCGCCGAGGTAGGCCTTGAGCTTCTTGTCGTAGTAGACGTCCGAGGGCGTCTCGTTCGTCTTGCGCCACGTGTACACGACGTAGCGGATGCCGCGGGTGCGCAGCTCCGCGGCGAGGTCGTCCGGGGTTTCCGCGCGCAGCGCGGCGAAGCCGACGACCTGCTCGGTCGCCAGGCCGGTCGCGTGACGCACGTGGGTCGGGCTCACGGCGGTCGCGCGCTCCTCGGGCGCGAGGTGCTCCTCGAGCCAGCGCCCCGCGACGTAGGACGGCCAGTTCCAGTAGTAGACCTTCCACATCTCCTTGCGCTTGGCGTGGATTCCGCCGGCGAGCTCGGGCGTGAGCACGACGAGGGCGGCGAGCGCGCAGGCCGCCCACGGCAGGCGCGGTCGCCGCGCGAGGCCTGCGTGCGCGAGCCAGAGCGCCGCGCAGGCCACGAGGAACGCCGCGAAGGCGAGGTCGAGCGCCGCGGGCTGCGCGCCGCGGGTCGTCGCGAGGTGGAGCGCCCAGCGCCGGCCGAGGAAGAGCCAGGCCGCGAACGCCGCGAGCGCGGCCCCCGCGGCGAGTGCCCAGGGCGCGGCGGCGAGCCTCCGCGCCCCGGCCTCGCACAGGCGCACCAGCCCGGCCGCGAAGAAGAAGAGAGGGATCCACTCCGTCGGGTAGACGTAGCGCGCCTTGTTGATGCCGAAGACGACGATCGTGGCGACGCACACGGCGAAGAAGCCGGCGAGGGCGGCCGCTTCGCGCGGGAACTCGCGCGCGCCAGCGCGCAGCCCGGCCGCGAGCGGGACGCCGATCACCGCGGCGAAGAGGGCGAGCCCGCCGGGGCTCTCGCGGTACCAGCCGCGGAACGGCTCCTTGAAGCTGCGCTCGAAGAAATCGGTCGCGGGCCGGAACGCCATGCCCTGCATGAGGTCGAAGTAGCTGGTGCCGCCCGACCCGTGCAGCGCGCCGAGCGCGGTCCACGTGAGCACGCCGGCGGACGCGAGCGCCGCGAGCAAGGCGTGGCGCCACAGGCGCCGTTCGGCCACCGCGTTGCAGGCGAAGAGGACCGGGATCAGCATCGCCGCCTCGTAGCGCGACAGCGCCGCGGCGGCGGCGGCGGCGTACTGCCAGGGCGAGCGCGCCTGGAGCAGCACGAACGCGAGCACGACGAAGAACCCGAGGCTCGGCTCGACCAGCGGCTGGAGCGCCATCGAGTGCAGCTGCGTCGCACTGGCGAAGAGGAGCGGCGTCAGGATCGCGCCGCGTCCGTACGTGCGGGCGGCGAGGCGAAAGAGGAGCACGAGGGTCGCGAACGCGAAGGCGAGGTTCAACGCGAGCGCGGCGTGGAGATAGGGATGGCGCGCCGGCACGAGCGGCGCGAGCACTCCCATGAGCGCCGGAAACACGGGCATGCGCTGGAAGTCCTTCGGGAGCTCCAGCGCGGCGAGGCTCTCGGCCGTGCGCTCGAACGTCGGGTAGTCGTTGTTCGGGAGGACGAAGGGGTGGTACTGGAGGGCCCAGTACGCGACCAGTGCGGCACAGAGGCCCGCGAAGAGCCAGCGCTCGAAGCGGTCCGGCGGCTCCAGCACCCGGGGGGCCGCATGAGTCATGGCCGCGGATGCTCGGATGGTCATCGGCCCCGTTGCAAGTGTGGCGGAAAGGACCCGCGGGGCGGGTGCACGTCCGGCCGAATCCTGCTAATCACCGCCCATCCCCTGCCCTCCGGAACCCCAGTACACCCTCGCTTGGACCCCGCCGCGTGCAGGTCGTGGCCCGAGGGCAAGGAGCGCAATCCGAAGATGAAGAAGGTCATCCTGCTCGGCTGCGGCGGCTTCGTCGGCAGTCATCTCACGGAACGGCTCCTCGCGCGCGGGGACTACCACATCGAGGGCTGGGACACCCAGGTCGCGAAGATCCAGCGCCACCTCGACAACCCGCGCCTGAACGTCCACCAGACCTACGTCGACCACGACACGACGATCCCCGAGCTCGAGCCCCACATCCGCGAGGCCGACGCGGTGATCTCGCTCGCCGCGGTCTGCAACCCCGCGCAGTACGTCTCGAACCCGGTCTTCACGATCCACTCCAACTTCATCCACGCCTACAGGCTCGTGGAGCTCTGCTCCAAGCACCGCAAGTGGCTGGTCCACACCTCGACCTGCGAGGTCTACGGCCGCACGATCTCGAGCTATCTCCCGGGCGCCGACTACAGCGACCCGCGGTTGTACGAGCAGGTCGAGGACGAGACGCCGCTCGTCATGGGCCCGACGGTCAACAACCGCTGGAGCTACGCGGCCGCCAAGGCGCTCTTCGAGCGCTACATCCTCGCGCACCAACAGGAGCACGGGCTGCCGTACACCATCATCCGGCCCTACAACTGGTTCGGCCCGAAGATGGACTTCATTCCGGGTCGCGACGGCGACGGCATCCCGCGCGTGCTCGCGTGCTTCGTGACGGCGCTGCTCGACCGCAAGCCCATGATGCTCGTCGACGGCGGCCGCGCCTACCGGACCATCACCTTCATCGACGACGCGGTGGACGGGCTCGAGGCCATGCTCGAGAACCCGGCCAAGTCGAAGAACCAGATCTTCAACATCGGCAACCCCGAGGGCGAGATCATGATCCGCGACCTCGCGCACCTCATGCGCGAGCTGTACGCGGAGATCTCCGGCGACTCGTCGTACCTGCGCCACCCGATCGAAGAGATCAGCGGCGTCAAGTTCTACGGCGAGGGCTACGAGGACTGCGATCGTCGCGTTCCGAACCTCGACAAGGCGAAGCGCCTGCTCGGCTGGCGCGCCAAGACGAGCCTGGCCGAGACGCTGCGCGTCACGATGCGGTACTACCACGACACGTACGGGAAGCCGGCCTAGCAGCGAATCGCGGGCGCAGCCCGCGGACGCGGCGCGGCTAGGCGCGGGCGCGCTCCCCGTAGCGGCCCAGGCGGTAGCGCAGCATCACCCGCAGGCACCGGAGCCCGTAGAGGATCGGGTTCAGGTGGGACTCCTCGTCGCCGTAGTGCGTGGGGATGCCGAGCTCGTCGACGACGAGCCCGCGCGCGCGAGCGCTCGCGATCACCTCGAGGTCGAAGTCGAAGTAGTAGCTGAGCCGCTCGAACGGGATCTGCTCCACCGCCCGGCGGCTGTACAGCATGAAGCCGGAGTGGTAGTCGGTCATCTGCAGGCCGAACGTCTTGTTCTCCATCCACGTGAGCGCGTGCCCGGCCAGCACCTTGTAGCGCGGCATCCCGCCGGCGCGGGCGCTGCCGAGCTTGTGGCGCGAGCCCTGCAAGACGTCCACCCCGTGCGCCTTCATGTAGGGCAGGAACTCCGGGAGCTTCTCCGGCGGGTACTGGCCGTCGGCGTGGAGGCACACGACGTACTCGGCGGGCGTCTCGAGGGCGAGCCGCAGCCCGCGCCGGACCGAGGCGCCGTAGCCCTGGTTCACGGTCTGCTCGCAGAGCACGACCTTCGGCCGGCGCGCCGCGATCCTGCGCACGGTGCCCGAGGTGTCGTCCTGGCTTCCGTCGTTGACGACGTAGACGATGCAGAGCGGATCCCAGAGCTCCGCCGGGATGCGCTCGATCACCGCCTCGAGCGTGTGCTCGGCGTTGTAGGCCGGGATGAAGATGGTGAAGGGGGGGACGCTCACGCGCTCGGTTCCGCCGCGCGCGGGAGGTATCCGATCCGCCCCCGCGCCGCAACGCGCCCTGCGCCGGCGTGCGTCGCGTGACCGCGCCGGGCGGCGCGCTCGCGCTGCGCCGGGCGCGCATCCTGCTCCTGGCTGCGCTCGTCGCGCTCGCCGCGCTGCTCGTCGTCCTCGAGCCGCCGTGGCGGGTGCCGGGGGGCCCCGCGTTCTTCGCGCACGAGGACGAGCAGCTCGTGCCGATCGTGAAGCGCGGGCTCTGGTGGGGCGCGCTCGCGGCGGCTGCGCTCTGCGCCGCGCTCCTCGCGAGCGCGCGCACGTGGACGGCCCGCGACCCGGGCCCGCGCGCGACGCGCCCCCCGTCGCCGCGCTGGCTCGCGCCGGCGCTCCTCGTCGCGCTCGCCCTCGGCGGCGCGCTCCGGCTGGAGCTCGTGCGCAGCGGGCTCTGGTGGGACGAGGCCTGGATGGTGCGGCGCGCGGTGGTCGGCGAGTTCGAGCCAGGCGCGACGCTCGACGGCCCAGCGCCCCGCTTCGAGCGCGCCCCGTGGGCGCGCACGCTCTTCGGCTGGGACAAGCCCACGAACCACCTTCCGCAGAGCGCCGCGGCGCGCGTGAGCGTCGACGCCTGGCGCGCCGCCACGGGCGCCGCGCCGTCCGCGTTCGACGAGGTCGCTCTGCGGCTTCCGACCGCCGTCGCGGCCCTGCTCACGATCCCGCTGCTCGGGCTGCTCGTCGCCGACTGGGGCTTTCCGCGGGCCGGCGTCGGGGCCGCGCTGCTCCTGGCGGTCCACCCGTGGCACGTCGAGGACGCGACGGCTGCGCGCGGCTACGCGTTCGTCGCCTTCGCCGCGGTCGCGGCGCCGCTCGCGCTCGGCCGGGCGCTGCGCACCGACGCCTGGCGCTACTGGCTCGCGTTCGCCGCGAGCGAGCTGCTGCTGCTCTGGACGCTCCCCTTCGCGGTGTACCTCGCCGGCGCGCTCGGCCTCGCCGCGTTGGTCGCGCTGCTCGCCGCGCGCCGCTGGCGCTCCGGCGCGCGCCTCGTCGCGATGAACGTCGGCGCGGCGGCCGCGTTCCTCGTGGTGATGGGCCCCGCGCTCGCGCAGGTCCCGCTCTGGCACGACGTGCACACGACGCCGGCCGGCGAGACGCGCTCGCGCGCGTTCATGGCGACGAAGATCGCCCGCGAGGTCTGGCTGCGCGCGGCGGTCGGCCTGCCGGGCTCGGTGCCTCGGACGGATCCCGAGCGGCCCGTGCCCGACTTCCACGGGCTGCGCAGCCGCACGAGCCTCGCGTGGCCGCTGGCCTTCGTCGCGCTCCCGGCGCTGGCGCTCGTCGGCCTCGGGGCGGTACTGCGGCGACGCGACTGTCCGACGCGCGCGGTCGTCGCGGCGCTCGCCGCCGCGCCGGTCCTCGCCCTCGCGAGCTCCGCGATCCTCGACCAGCTCGGTCGCCGCTTCCACACGCGCTACCTCTTCTTCGCGCTCGCAGCGATCCC
>DATAGA010000146.1:0-3795 GCA_036257215.1 Myxococcota bacterium | reverse complement strand
CGGCGACGCCGTGGCGACGGGTGTCGCGGCCGCCGCGTACACCAACAACGACCTCGACGCCGCGACGGCCACCACGCTGCTCGATCTCGACACGGCCCTCGACCAGACGTCGATCCAGTCGCCGCCGAACGCGGGCAACCTGGTGCCGACCGGCAAGCTGGGCGTCGACGCGGGCCCGCAGGCGGGGTTCGACATCTACAGCGGGCTCGATCGAAAGGGCGTCGCCGAGTCGAACCGCGGCTTCGCGGTGCTCGCGGTCGGCGGCGTGTCGGGCTTCTACCGCATCGAGCTCCTCACCGGGAAGGCGACGCCGATCGGAACGCTCGGCGTGCCGCTCGTGGATATCGCCGTCCCGCTCGACCAGTAGACCGCGCCGAGGCGGGGCGGCCCGGCCGCCCCGCCTCCCACCCGACCCGGGGCCCGCTTCGCCCCGGCGTTCGCGAGAGGGAACGATGGACCGACGAGCCGCCGCCTTCGCCGCCGCGCTGACCGTGCTCACGGCCGCGCTGATCGCGCTCGGCGAGCGCGAGCGACGCAGCGAGGCGCCTCGAGCGCCGAGCGAGACGCCGCTCGCCCTCGCCGTCGTGACCGTGCCCGCCTCCGGCGACAACCCGCTCGACCGCCGGATCCGCGCGCTGCAGGCACGGCTTCGCTCCGCGACGCCGCGCCTCCTCGACGTCGAGCAGCTCGGCTGGGGCTTCGTCGAGCGGGCTCGCGCGTCGTCCGACGCGGGCGACTGGCGCCTCGCGCTCGAGTGCGCGCGCGCGCTCGAGGCGCTCGGGGGAGCGCGGCCCGAGGCGTGGCTGCTCGAGGGTCACGCGCTCCACGCGCTGCACCGGTTCGAGGACGCCGAGCGCGTCGCGCGTCAGCTGGCCGAGACGCGCGGGCTGGCCTTCGACCACGGGCTGCTCGGCGACGTGCTGCTCGACCTCGGCCGCACGGAGGAGGCGGCAGCGGCCTATCAGCGGATGATGGACCTGCGACCCGACGCCCACGCCTTCGCGCGGGCGGCGGAGCTGCGCTGGATCACCGGCGACGCCGAGGGCGCCGCCGAGGCGCTCCGCACCGCGGCGCGCGCGGTGAGCCCACGGCGCGCGGAGGCGTTCGCGTGGATCCACGCGCGCCTCGCGACCGTCGAGCTCGAGCGCGGCGACCCGGCCGCGGCCGCGGCGCTCGCCGAGCGCGCCCTCGAGGCGCAGCCCGAGTCGGCGCCAGCGCAGCTCGCGCTCGGGCGCGCCTGGCTCGCGCGCGGCGAGCCCACGCGCGCGCTTCCGCCGCTGCGCGGCTCCGCCGAGCGCGACGGCACGCCCGAGGCGCTCTGGATCCTCGCCGAGGCGGCCCGCGCCGCGGGCCGCGAGCAGGAGGCGGCCGACGCGGAGCAGCGCCTGCTCGCCGAGGGGCGGGCGCGCGATCCGCGCGGCGTGGCGCGCTTCCTGGCGGTGACGGGCCGGGACGCAGCGCTCGCCCTCGCGCTCGCCGAAGCCGAGGCAGCCCGACGCAGCGACCCCACGACGCTCTCCGTGCTGGCCCTCGCGCAGGCGCGCGCGGGCCTCGGCGCTCAGGCGCGCGAGACACTCGAGCGCTCGCGCGCCGCGGGCACCGTGGACGCGAGGCTGCTCTACGAAGCGGGGCTCGCCCTGGAGCTCGTCGGCGCGAACCCGGAGGCGCGCCGCTTCTTCCGGCTCGCGCGTCCGCTCGCTTCCGCGCTGCTCCCGTCCGAACGCGCCGCGCTCGCGCGGCGCCCGCTGTCCGGCGGCGCCTGAGGTCCACTCGGTGCGCCGCGCTTTCCCGTCCACGCTCTCACCTCACCAAGGAGAATCCCGATGACATCCGCGCTTCGAGTCCTCGCCTGCAACGCCGCGGGCGCCTTCGCGCTCGCGCTCGGGGCCGCCTCGCCCGGGCAGGCTTCGAGCCACATGGACGCCCCGCTCGTCACGCTCGACGACGCGGCCAACACGACGGACGTGTACGCGTTCGTGTCGGCCGAGGGCGGCGCCAAATACCTCACGACCGCGCTCGCCGTCTACCCCTTCGAGGAGCCGGGGATCGGGCCGAACAACTTCCGGTTCGACGACGACGTCCGCTACGAGATCCACGTCGCGCGCGGCGCGGACCTCGCGGCCGGCCGGCCGACCCTCACCTGGCGCTTCGAGTTCCAGACGGAGTACCGCAACCCCGGCACGATCCGGCAGTCGTTCCTCGGGCCGATCCAGGACGTGGCCGACGGGAACCAGAATCTCGTGCAGCGCTACACGGTGACGAAGGTCGAGCGCGGCAAGGGTCGTCCGCGCGAGACCGTGCTCGGCACGGGGGTGGTCCCGCCGAACAACCAGGGACTCCTCACGCCGCACTACAACCAGGACGCCGGCGCGGGCCCCGCGCGGGGCGGCGTGGCGACCGCGGCCGCGCTCGACCGCTACACGAGCCAGGCGATCGCGACGCTGTCCCGGGAGACGCTCGCGTTCGCCGGCCAGCGCGACGACGGCTTCTACGCCGACGTCCACGCGATCTTCGACGGGCTCGCGCTGCGCAGCGGCGACGATCGCTTCGACAGCCAGGGCGGCTTCAACGTCCACACGCTGGCCCTGCGCATCCCGGTGTCCGAGCTGGGCGGCGACGCGCAGCAGGTCGGCGTCTACGCGACGACCAGCCGGCGACAGATCACCGTCCTGCGAACGGACGACAACAAGGAGCGCGGGCGCTTCGTGCAGGTCGGACGCCAGGGCAACCCCCTCTTCTGCGAGGGGCTCGTCGCGCTGGCCGACAAGGACCTCTACAACCGCACGAGCCCCGAGCGCGACGCCGAGCTCTTCGCGAAGTACGCGACGGAGCCCGAGCTGGCCAAGCTCGTGAACGACGTGCTGTTCGGCGGCGCCGAGGTGGCGCCCGAGACGGGCCGCGACGACCTCGCCGGCATCTTCATTCCGGACGTCATCCGGGTGGACCTGTCGACGGGTCCCGCGCGCCTCGCAGGCGGCGGTCCCGACCACCCCACGAACCCCGACGACGCCGGCTTCTCGCGCCTCGGCGTCTTCGGCGAAGACACGCTCGCGAGCGTGCTGACGGGAGGGCCGGTGCCCGGCGGCTGGCCGAACGGCCGGCGCTTCGGCGACGACGTGGTCGACATCGCGGTGACCGCGGTGCTGAACGACCTCTCGGCGGGCGGCGACATCACGGTGGCGGACGGCGTCGACAACGTGAGCCGCAACGACATCGCGTACAACAAGACCTTCCCGTACGCGGCCACGCCGCTCAGCGGCCGGAACCACGGCCACCACTAGAGGGGGCCTTCTCGGGGCGGGTGCCCCGAGGCTGCGGCGGCGGCCCGCGCCCGCCGCCGCAGCGACCCTCCGGAGCCCCCATGCGCATCCGTCTCGTCGTCGCTCTCGCCTTCGCGCTGGCGCTCACCGCCGGCTCGCCCGCGCGCGCCCACGATCCCGGGCTCGGCGCCGCCTGGCTCCGGCTCGAGGCGGGTGCGCTCGCCGCCCGCGTCGAGCTGCGCGGCGTCGACGACGCCTCGCATGCGGCCGGCGCCGACGTCCTCGACGTCCGCGTCGACGGACGCCGCCTCGCGCCGACGCGCGTCGAGCGCAGCGCCGACCCGGACGGCGCGGTGCGCGTGCTGCTCCGCTACGACGTCGTGGGCGGACGCGAGCTGCAGGTCGCGCCGGCGCTCGTTCGCGCCCGGCCGGGACACCGGACGTTCGTCCACGTGGCGCGCGCCGACGGCGCGCCGATCGCGGAGGCGCTGCTCGACCCAAGCGCGCCGGCCCTCGACGTACCGCTCGCCGACGG
>DATAGA010000140.1:0-5132 GCA_036257215.1 Myxococcota bacterium | reverse complement strand
CGCCGGATCGAGCGCGACGCCGGGAGGCAGCTGGTCGACCGAGAACGTGACCGGCCCGTCGGCGTTGGCGGTCACGAGGCGCGCGACGTACTCGGCGTTCGTGCTGCCGACCGGGAGGCCTTCGGTGAGGAAGCGGAAGGTGCCGTTGGCGTTGAGGTCGCAAACGGGGGCTCCCGCGCGCGCGACCGAGGGGGCGCCGGCTGCAGCGAGGCCCGAGAGGGCGAGGACGGCGAACAACGTGGCGAGGGAAGGCCGGAGGCTGCGCATGGGGGGGTCCTCCAGGAACTCCCTTCGGATCGGGCGATCGATCCCCCGGCTGGAGCCACCCCCTGCGGGGCCTGCGCAAGAATGAGGAGCGCGGGCGTGCGGTTGGAGCGCTGCCGCTAAGGCACTACCGCAACGGCGCGCAGGGGCGCGCCGCTCCCGCCCGCGATCGGCATCGGAAGCGCGAGCACGCGGAAGCCGAGCGGCGGGAGCGCGTCGAGGTTCGCGAGGTTCTCGAAGGCCGGGACGCCGCGGGCGCCGAGCACCTGGTGCGCGGTGAAGTCGCGCGAGGGCCCGGGGTCGATGCTCGCGGTGTCGATCCCGACCGCCGCGATCCGGCGTTCGTCGGCCAGCCAGCGCGCGGCCTCGGCCGAGAGGCCCGGGAAGTGGAGCGCGGCCGCCGCCTCCGCGCCGCGCCCCGCGTTGCCGAGGTAGCGCGCGCGGTCGGGCCAGAAGCGCGCGAAGCCCGTGTGTAGCAGGACGATCGAGCCCGCCGGAATGCGGCCGTGCGCCGACTCGAACGCCTCGAGCTCGGCGCGGGTCACCGCGTGGTCGCGGTCGCGCTCGCACGCCGCGCTCACGTCCACGCGGACGCCCTCGGCGACGAGTCGCTCGAGCGGGATCCGGTCCACCGGCGCCGCGCCCTCGGCGAAGTGGATCGGCGCGTCCACGTGGGTGCCGCCGTGCTCCGCCGCGCGGAAGCGGTGGGCCTCGTAGTAGTAGCCGCCCTCCGTGCGGCCTCGGAAGCCGATCTCGTGGACGAAGCCCTCCTCGGTCGGCCAGTAGATGGTCTCCTGCGAGAAGGGGTGCGTGAGGTCGACGAGACGGCCTGCCAGCGGCGGGACGTCCGAGGCGCACGCTGCGGCGGCCAGGAGGAGCGGCACCAGGCGGGCGGCGAGGCGACGGGTCGTGGGCATGCCGTGAGTGTGGCAGCGTGCGGCGCGGTGTCGAACGAGGCCTTGCCGCGCGCGGCCTACACTGCGTTCCTGCTCGGGACGGCGAGCTGGTTCGTCGCCTGGGGACTCCAGTCCGTGGTCTTCGCATGGCTCGTGGTGTCCGAGCTGGGCGAGAGCCCCGCGCGGGTCGGGCTGGCGCAGACCGCGGCCCTTCTCCCCGCGGTCCCGCTCGTGCTCCTCGGCGGCGCGCTCGGGGACCGGCGCGACCCGAGCGGGATCCTGGCTGCGCTGCACCTCTCGTTCGGCGTCGTGCTCGCGGGGCTGGTCGGGGTGATCGCGACCGGCGCGCTCTCGTACCCGCTTCTGCTCGCCTTCGCGGCGGCGAGCGGCTCGCTGAACGCGCTCCAGGTCCCGGCTCGCGACGCGCAGCTCTACCCCCTGGCGCGCGCGGCGCTGAGCCGCGGCGTCGTCGGGGCGAACCTCGTGAGCCAGGTCGGACAGGCCTTCGGAGGTGTTGCGGGCACCGCGCTCGGCTGGCTGGGCGCACCGGTCGTGATCGCAATCCAGGCCGCGCTGGCGGTCTCGGGCGCGGCGCCGAGCCTCTGGCTGCGAAACCGGGTGGTGTCCGTCGTTCCCCCGCCCGAGCCGTCGCGCGGGCGCGTGCTCGCCGACGTCGCCGGCGGCCTGCGCGTAGCGCTCCGATCGCCGGAGCTGCGGCCGGTGCTGCTCCTCACGACGCTCGTGGGCCTCCTCTTCGTGGGTGTGTACGGAGTCGTGCTTCCGCTCCTCGTGCGCGACGCGTACCGCGGCGGGCCGCGCGAGCTGAGCCTGCTGCTCTCGATGGTGCCGCTCGGCGGGATCGCGGGCGGGGTCGCGATCTATCTGCGCGGCGGCATCCGACGCAACGGGCGGGCGCTCGTCGTCGGGCAGGCGTTCTCCGCCGCCTGCATCGGCTCGCTCGCGGCCGCTCCGCCCTTCGCAGGCGCCTGCGCCGCGGTATTCGGCTGGGGCGCGGGCAGCGCGTACTTCCTCGCCGCCGGCCGCACCCTGTTCCACCTCGGCGCGCCGCCCGCGCAGCGGGCGACGCTGCTGGGCCTCTACTCGCTGGGGATTCTCGGAACCGGTCCGATCGGCTCGCTGCTCTCCGGGCTCCTCGTCGGCGCCGTGGGTCCGCACCGTGCGCTCGCGCTGCAGGCCGGCGCGATGCTCCTCGGCATCGCACTCGTCACCGCGCGCAGCCGCATCCTGCACGGCGACGCCTGAGCGTCGTCCGCTACGCTCGGCGCGATGAAGTTCGTCTGCTCGCTGGCCTTCACCCCGCTCTCCGAGTACACCGCGCTGGCGCGCGCCGCGGACGAAGCCGGCTTCGACGCCGTCGCCGTCTCCGACCACGTCGTCCACCCCCAGAAGATCGCGACGCCGTACCCCTACACGGCGGACGGGACGCCGCGCTGGCAGCCCTTCACCGCCTGGCCCGATCCGTGGGTGTCGATCGGCGCGATGGCCGCGGTGACGACGCGGCTGCGCTTCCTGACGAGCATCTACGTCCTCCCGCTGCGCAACCCGTTCCTCGTGGCGAAAGCGGTCGCCACGGCGGCGGCGCTCTCGGACGGGCGCGTCACGCTCGGCGTTGGCGCGGGCTGGATGCGCGAGGAGTTCGCGCTGCTCGAGCAGCCGTTCGAGGCGCGCGGCCGCCGCATGGACGAGATGATCGCGCTGCTGCGCAAGCTCTGGGCCGGCGGCTTCGTGGAGCACCGCGGCGAGTTCTACGACGTCGACCCGGTCGAGATGAGCCCGACCCCGCCGGCCGAAGTGCCGGTCTGGGTCGGCGGGCTCTCCGAGCCCGCGCTGCGGCGCGCCGCGCGCGTGGGCGACGGCTGGATCTCCGACCTCCACACGCTGGACGAGCTGCGCGGCATCGCGGCGAAGCTCGCCGCGCTGCGCGCCGACTCGCCGCGCGCCGGGCGGCCATTCGCGATCGCCGCCGCGGTGAAGGACGCCTTCACGCTCGACGGCTACCGGCGCGCCGCGGACCTCGGCGTGACGCACCTGCAGACGATGCCGTGGATCTTCTACGCCAAGGGACGCGACGACCTCGCGGCGAAGTGCGACGGCATCCGCCGCTTCGGCGACGAGATCGTCGCGAAGCTCGGCGCACTCCGGTGAGACCGATCGTCGCGACCACTGCGGGCCGCGTGCGCGGGATCGAGCGCGACGGCGTCTGCGCGTTCCTCGGCGTCCCGTACGCGGCCCCGCCGCTGGGCCCGCTGCGCTTCGCGCCGCCGGCGCCGCCTGCGCCCTGGACGGGCGAGCGCGACGCGTCGGCGTTCGGCCCCGCGCCGCCGCAGCGGCCCGACGCGCTCGTCACGCGGCTCGGCCTGTTTCCGGACGGGCCGCAGGACGAGGACTGCCTGCGGCTCAACGTGTGGACACCCGATCCGGCCGGCCGCCGCGCGATGATGGTGTGGCTCCACGGCGGCGCCTTCGTCGGCGGCGCGGCGGGGGTCCCGCTCTACGACGGCGCGCGGCTCGCGCGCGAGGGCGACGTCGTCGTGGTCAGCGTCGGATACCGCGTCGGGGCGCTCGGCTTCCTCGCGCTCGGACCGGGGCGCACGAACGTCGGCCTGCTCGACCAGCTCGAGGCGCTGCGCTTCGTGCAGCGCCACGCGGCCGCCTTCGGCGGCGACCCGGCGCGGGTTGCGGTGTTCGGTGAGTCCGCGGGGGCGGGGAGCGTTTGTGCGCTCCTCGCGATGCCCGGAGCGCGCGGCCTCTTCGCGCGGGCCATCGTGCAGAGCGGCGCGCCGGCCGGCGTCTTGCGGCCGGCCGAGGCCGTGGAGCGCGCAGCCAAGCTGCTCGGGAAGCTCGGGCTCGGTCCCGAGGATCGCGAAAGGCTCGCGAGCCTCCCGGTCGCGGAGCTGCTCGACGCGCAGGAGCGCACGCTCGCCGAGGGCCCCTTCGCCAAGGGCATGCTGTTCATGCCGGTCGTCGACGGAGAGGTCCTGCCGCAGGCGCCGCTCGACGCCGTCGCGGCGGGCTCCGCGCGCGAGGTCGACCTCGTCGTCGGGACGACGCGGGAGGAGATGCACCTCTTCCAGCTCGTCGGAATGGGAGACTGGGCGACCGACGCGCTCCTTCCCCGCATCGTGGCCGCGCAGCTCGTCGGCGAGGTGGAGGACCCCGCCGCGGCGGCGGAACGCCTCGTCGCCGGCCTGCGGCGCGCCCTGCTCGCGCGCGGAGAGGACGCGAGCGCGCCGGCGCTCTTCTACGCGCTCCAGACCGAGCTCGGCGTGCGCGGGCCGTCGATCGGCCTCGCCGAGGCCCACGCCGCGAGCGGCGGCCGGACGTGGATGTACCTCTTCAACTGGCCCTCGCCGATGCAGGCTGCGGGCCGCGCGCTGCGCGCCTGTCACGCGCTCGACCTCCCGTTCACGTTCGGCACGCTCGGCGCGCCCAGGATGGCCGAGTTCGCCGGCCTCGGGCCGGACGCAGAGCGCCTCTCGGCGACGCTGCGCGCGGCGTGGACGGCCTTCGCCCGCAGCGGCGACCCGAGCCCGCCGGGCCTGACGTGGCCGCGCTACGACCCGCGCCGGAGGGCCACGCTCGAGCTCGGCCCCGTCTGCCGCGTCGTCGACGCGCCGCTCGAAGACGAGCGCGCCGCACTCGCGGAGGCGTTCGCGCCGCGCGCGAGCGGCGGGGCGGGGCGAGACGGCGCATGACCGCGGCGTGCGGCGCCGCGACCGGGGCGCCTCTCCCGCCCAATCGCGCGCGGACGGCGCAGGGAGCCCCGCGCGGCTGGATCCAGCCGCACGCGCTGCGCGAGCTCTGGTTCCACACCGGCACCGCGTGCAACCTCTCGTGCCCGTTCTGCCTCGAGGGGTCGCGCCCGGGCGACACCCGCCTCGAGCAGCTTCGCCTCGGCGACGTGGCGCCGTACGTCGACGAAGCGGTTGCACTCGGCGTCGAGCAGCTCTC
>DATAGA010000068.1:0-5538 GCA_036257215.1 Myxococcota bacterium | reverse complement strand
CTCTACGTCTCGACCCACCAGTTCCCCTACTACCCGGGCACCGGCGACTTCGACGAGGCCGGCGTCGGACGCGGCCTGGGCACGACGCTGAACGTGCCGATGCCGGCGGGCTGCGGCGACGCCGAGTACGTCGGCGCGGTGCAGCGGATCGTGGCGCCTGCCGCGCGCTGGTTCCGCCCCGAGGCGATCCTCGTGTCGTGCGGCTTCGACGCGCACCGCGACGACCCGCTCGCCGCGATGGAGGTCTCCCAGGAGGGCTTCCTCGCGCTCGCGTCGATCGTGCGGCGGCTCGCCGACGAGCTCTGCGGCGGCCGCCTCGTCTTCGCGCTCGAGGGCGGCTACGCGCCGAGCGGTCTCACCGAGGGAACGGCGGCCGTGCTCGAAGCGGCGCTGCGTCCTACACCGTACGATGTCAACCCGGTCGACGCGCCCGCCGGCAGCGTGCTGCGCCAGCTCGTCGGAGCCGCCGCGGCCGTGCACGGGCGCCGCATCCCGGACCTCGGAGCGGCCTGAGGGACACGCTTTCCGGCCCTCCGATCGCTCGCGCGGGTCCCGCAGACGCTCCGGCGGCGGCGGCTTAGACCCCCAGACCGCAGCCTATTGTGGTCGGGTAGCGCTGGGGCCCAACATCTTGTGGATGAACGGGGCGAACGGGGAAACCCCAAAAAAATCGGTGCGTTCGGACACTTTTTTGCTTGCAGCCCGCCGGTCGCCGCAGTAGAAATGGCGCTGGGTGGGGATTAGTGGGGAACGGTGGTGATCGATCCCCGATGGTGGCAGTGACGAAGGATCGGACCCCACCCGATGGCGCGAGGGCACGTCCACCACGTTCTCGATGCGAAGGGTCGCGTGGCCATACCGCAAACCTACCGGATGGAGCTGCAGGCGCAGGACCAGCGCGCGCCCATCCTCGCCGCGCTGATCGACAAGCCCGCCCTCGGGCTCTACGCGCAGAACCGCTGGCAGGCCATCGAGGAGCGGCTCGAGTCGATGTCGCAGGTGCAGCCCGAGGTCCAGGCCGTGCGCCGCATGCTGGTGTCGACGGCCACCGAGTGCCCGATCGACGGCCAGGGGCGGATCCTGATTCCCGAGGACCTGCGCGAGCACGCGGGCCTCGACCGCAACGTGACGTTCGCCGGTGTCGGCGCACGCGTCGAGATCTGGAGCAAGGAGCGCTACGAGGGCGAGATCCGCGCGACGCGCGAGCGCGCGCACGAGATCGCGACCATCGCGGCGCAGCTCGGGTTGTAAGGATCACGATGGGGGGGACCGGAGGCTTGCCTCCGGTCAGAGGTTGGGGTGTTTCCGGGGTGCCCGTCGCTTACGGGCGGAAATCGAAGGGGGGTGATTTCCGCTTGGGCGGCGCGGCACCCCGGGGCACCCCAGCCTTGTCTCTCCTCCATGCCGACGACGACCGCGTACCACGAGCCCGTTCTCCTCGACGAGTGCCTCGCCCCCCTCGGGCCGGGCGCCGAGGCGGGCGCCCTCGTCGTCGACGGCACGCTCGGCGACGGCGGGCACGCCGAGGCCATCCTCCGGCGCACCGCGCCGCACGGCCGCCTCGTCGGGCTCGACCGCGACCGCGCCGCGCTCGCGCGCGCGGGCGAGCGCCTCGCGCCGTTCGGCGCGCGCGCGCTGCTCGTCCACGCGTCGTTCGCGGACGTCGCGCGCGTCCTCTCCGAGCGCGGGCTGGGCCCGGTCGACGCGGTGCTGCTCGACCTCGGCGTGTCGTCGCCCCAGCTCGACGAGCCGGAGCGCGGGTTCCGCTTCTCGGAGGCGAGCGCCGAGCGGACGCCGCTCGACATGAGGATGGACCCCGCGGCCGGCGCACCGGCCTCGGAGCTGCTGCGCGAGGCGGACGAAGCGACGCTCGCGCGCTGGTTCCGCGACTACGGCGAGCTGCCCGGCGCCGGCCGCCTCGCGCGCGCGCTGGTGCAGCAGCGCCGCCGCCGCCCGCTCGAGACGGCGGCGGACCTCCTGCGCGTCGTGCGCGAGAGCGGCGTCGGCCGCGGCCGCCGACACCACCCCGCGACGCTCGTGTTCCAGGCGCTCCGGATCGCCGTGAACGACGAGCTCGGCGCGCTCGAAGCGGCCCTCGACCAGGTGCCCGGCGTGCTGCGCGCGGGCGGGCGCGTGCTCGTGATCGCCTACCACTCGCTCGAGGACCGGGCGGTGAAGCGGCGGCTCCAGGCCCTCGAGCGCGGCTGCGTGTGCCCGCCCGAGCTCCCGGTCTGCCGCTGCGGCCGCGTGCCGCTCCTGCGCCGCGTCACGCGGCGCGCCGTGCGCCCGACGCCCGACGAGGTGCGCCGCAACCCGCGCGCGCGCTCGGCCCGCCTGCGCGTCGCGGAGCGGCTCGCCACATGAGGCGCGGCTGGGTGGCCGAGCGGGAGCGGCTCTTCGCCGCCCAGGCTGCCGGGGCCGCTGCACCCGCCCGCCGGGCCGAGCTCGTCGGCCGCGACTTCGCCGCGGCCCCGCGCCGCGCGCGCAGCCGCGCGGGACTGCGGCTCCCGATCGCGCTCGGGGCGATCGTCGCGGCGCTCCTCCTCGTCACGCTGCGCGTCCACATCCTGCGCGTGCGCTACGCGCTCGCCGAGGTCGCGAGCCAGGAGGAAGCGCTGCTCGAGGCAAAGAGCCGGATGACGGTGCGCGTGCGCGAGCTGCGCGACCCCGCCCGCCTCCACCAGCTCGCCGCCGAGCGCGGCTTCGGGCGCCCCGAGCGCGTGCTGACGCTCGCGCTGCCCGTTCCGGCCGCCCCCGCCGGCGACGCGGGAGTGGCCCGGTGAGATCGGAGGACCTGCGCCGCCCGGCGGTCCGGATTCGCGTCGCGAGCTGCGTGCTCGTGCTCGGCTTCCTGGTGCTCGCGGGCCGAGCAGCTCACCTCACCGTCGTCGACCGCCGCGGGGCGAGCCGGGGCGAGTCGCAGACGACCTCGGCGTACGAGCTCGCCGCGCCGCGCGGGCTGATCGTCGACCGCGCGGGCAAGGAGCTCGCGGTCAGCGTCTCCGTGCCGACGGTCTACGCGGACCCCTCCGCCGTCGCCGACCCCGACGCGGCGGCGCGCGCCCTCGCTCCCATCCTGAAGCGCGACGCGCGCACGCTGCGCGCGCAGCTCTCCCGCGGCGGCCAGTTCGCCTACCTCGCGCGCTGGGTCGACGACGAGCAGGCGAAGCGCGTCCTCGCGCTCGGGCTCCCCGGCGTCGACGTCCTCCGCGAGGTGCGCCGCGCCTACCCGCACCGCACGCTGGCCGCGCACCTGCTCGGCTTCGCGAACATCGACGGCGTCGGCGCGCGCGGCGTCGAGCAGCTCGAGGACGCCTGGCTGCGCGGCGAGGCGGTGCGCGTGCCGGTGCAGCGCGACGCGCGGCGGCGCGCGCTCGCGAGCGCCGCCGTGGATCCGCGCACGGCGTCGGGCGGCGACGTCTCGCTCACGCTCGACGCGACCCTGCAGGCCGAGGCCGAGCAGGCGCTGGCGGAGGGCGTCGCGGCCGCGAAGGCGAAGGGAGGCGTCGTCGTCGCGCTCGATCCGCGCACCGGCGACCTGCTCGCGCTGGCCGAGTACCCCACCTTCGATCCGAACGAGTTCCGCAAGATCCCCTACCCCGCGACGCGCTCGCGCGGCTTCCTCGACGCCGTCGAGCCGGGCTCGACGCTGAAGCCCATGGTCGTGGCCGCGGCGCTCGAGAAGGGCGTGATCTCGCCGCGCGATCGGATCGACTGCGAGGGCGGCTCCTGGCGCGTGCCCGGCAAGACGCTGCGCGACTTCCATCCCCACGGCGTGCTCGACGTGACGGAAGTGATCCAGGTCTCGAGCAACATCGGCGCCGCGAAGATCGGCTACGCCGTCGGCTCCGAGTTCCACCACGACGTGTTGCGACGCCTCGGCTTCGGCGCGCCGACGGGGGCGGGCTTCCCCGAGGAGTCGGCGGGCCTGCTGCGCGGCTGGCGCGGCTGGCGGCCGGTGGACCACGCGACGATCTCCTTCGGCCAGGGCATCAGCGTGACGCCGCTCCAGCTGGCGGCGGCCTTCGCTGCGCTCGCGAACGACGGGCTCTGGCAGCGACCCCGGCTGGTGTCGGCCCGGCGCGCGCCGGGCGGCACCTGGGAGCCCGTTCCGCGCAAGCCCGGCCGCCGGGCGCTCAGCCCCGAGGTCGCCCGCCAGGTCGTCCGCATGATGGAGAGCGTCGTCGGCGAGGGCGGCACCGCGAAGCGCGCGGCGCTGCGCGGCGTGCGGGTCGCCGGCAAGACCGGCACGGCCCAGAAGATCGACCCGGCGACCGGCCTCTACTCGCAGCGCAGCTATCTTGGCTGGTTCGTGGGGGTGGCCCCCGTCGAGGATCCCAAGCTGGCCATCGCGGTCATGATCGACGAGCCGAAGGGCGTGCGCGTCGGCGGCTACGTGGCAGCGCCCGTGTTCGCGCGCGTCGCGGCGGCGCAGCTCGCGCGCCACGACATCCTGACCGAGCCCGTGATGCCCGCTCCCGGCCAGCCCGCGGAGGAGCAGCCCGAGCTTCCCGCGCCGCAGCTGCACGCGGACGCCGGTGCGCTGTCGCCCCCGAACGCTCCGCTCGCGCTCGGCGGAGACCCCTCTCTCGAGGAGGCGCCCGCCGACGCGGACGTCCGCGTCGAGCGGCTCGACGGCCAGCTGCTCGTTCCCGACTTCTCCGGCCGGAGCCCCGCGGAGGTCATGCGGGCCGCCGCGGGCACCGGCCTCCACGTCGAGACCGACGGAGAGGGCACGGCGATCGCCCAGGACCCGGCGCCGGGCACGATCCTCGACGCCTCCCGCTCCGTCGTCCGCGTCCGGTTCGGCGGTGCGGGGCTCGCGTCGCAGGGACTCTGATGCGGCTCTCGGAGCTGCTCGCCGTGCTGCCGCCCGCGCTCGCGCCGCGCCGCCGCCTCGGCGACGGCGATCCGGTGCTGCGCGGGCTGCGCTACGACTCGCGCGAGGTCGCGCCCGGGGACCTCTTCGTCGCGCTGCGCGGCTCGCTCGCAGACGGCCACGACTACCTGCCGCAGGCGCTCGCGCTCGGCGCCGCGGCGGTCCTCGTCGACGCCCTCCCCGACGCGCTGCCCGACGGCGCCGTCGCCGTCGAGGTCGCCGACACGCGGCGCGCGCTCGCGCCGCTCGCGGCGGCGTTCTTCGGCCACCCGGCCGACGAGCTCGAGCTCGTCGGCATCACGGGGACGAACGGGAAGACCAGCACGTCGTTCCTCGTCGAGTCGATCCTGCGCGCCGCCGGCCGGCGCGTGGGTCTCATCGGCACCATCGAGGTGCGCTTCGGCGAGGAGCACCGGCGCTCGGTGAACACGACGCCCGAGAGCCTCGACCTGCAGCGCACGCTGCGCGAGATGCGCACGCACGGCGTCGACGCCGTCTCGATGGAGGTGTCCTCGCACGGCCTCGCGCTCGGGCGCGTCGAGGGCTGCCGCTTCGCCGCCGCCGCCGTCACGAACGTGACCCAGGACCACCTCGACTTCCACGGCGACATGGCGGGCTACCTCGACGCGAAGCTGCGGCTCTTCCGCGACCACCTGCGC
>DATAGA010000047.1:0-1613 GCA_036257215.1 Myxococcota bacterium | reverse complement strand
AAGCGCTGCGTGAGATACGCGTCCTCGCGCTCGACCCAGCCCGCGCGCCGCGCAACACCGCTTGCTCGGCGCCCCGGGCGTCGGCCGCCGGCGAGGCTGGACGGCCGGGGCGTCGGGGCTTGATTTCGGGCGGACTTTGCGGTTCGCTTTCTTTAGTCTGGAGAGCGGGTGGAGGCACCCATGGACCTCGCCAGCTCCGTCGACCGGGTCGGCCCGCCGCTCCTGCGGACGCTGCTCCGGCGCCTCGGCGACCCGCCCATCCGCTTCTCGCTCTGGGGCGTCGCCGAGGTCGTTGCCGAGGGACGCGCGCCGCTGGCGACGATCGCCCTGCACGACCGTCGCGCGCTCGCGCTCTTCCTCGCCGATCCGGAGTACCAGTTCGGCGAGCTCTTCGTGGCGGGACGCCTCACCGTGGAAGGCGACCTCGTCGGCGCGCTGCGCCTCGCGTTCGGCGCGCCGAAGCGCGCGGGCCCCGCCGCGCGCCTGCTCGACGAGCTGCGGCGCCTCGGGCCCCACGACCGCGCCCACGCGCGCAGCAGCGCCCACCACCACTACGACGTCGGCAACGAGTTCTACAAGCTCTGGCTCGACGAACGCATGATCTACACCTGCGCGTACTTCGCCTCGCCCGACGACGGGCTCGAGGAGGCGCAGGTCGCGAAGCTCGAGCACGTGTGCCGCAAGCTCGCCCTCCGGCGCGGCGAGCTCGTGTTCGAGGCAGGCGCCGGCTGGGGCGCGCTGGCGCTGCACATGGCGCGCTACCACGGCGTGCGGGTGCGCGCGTGGAACGTCTCGCGCGAGCAGGTCCTGTACGCGCGCGAGCGCGCGGAGAAGGAAGGCCTGGCCGGGCGCGTCGAGTTCATCGAGGACGACTACCGCAACGTCCACGGCCGCTGCGACGCCTTCGTCTCCGTCGGCATGCTCGAGCACGTCGGCCCCGAGTGCTACCGGGCGCTCGGCGGCGTGATCTCCCGCGTGCTGACCCCGGAGGGTCGCGGCCTCGTCCACAGCATCGGGCGCGCGCGCGCGGGCCGGCTCAACCGCTGGACGGAGCGGCGCGTCTTCCCCGGCGCGCACGCGCCGACGCTGCGCGAGATGATGGAGATCTTCGAGCCGAACGGGCTCGCCGTCCTCGACGTCGAGAACCTGCGGCGCCACTACGCGCTCACCGCGCGTCACTGGCTCGCGCGCTTCCGCGCCGCGCGCCCCGCGATCGAGGCGCTGGTCGGGCCGGAGCGCACCCGCACGTGGGAGCTCTACCTGGCGGGGACGACGGCCTCGTTCGAGGCGGCGACGATCGAGCTCTTCCAGGTGGTGTTCAACCGCGTCGGGGCCGACCGCGTCCCGTGGAGTCGCGCCCATCTCTACACCGGCGAGGCGCCTGCGCTCGGCCCGCCGGCGGGCTGGGGGCCCGGGGACTGCGCGGCTTCCGCCGGCGGCGACGCCGAGATCCGGCGCGTCGCGCGGGCGGACGGGAGCGGGGACGCGCGCGTTCCCGTGCCCGCGACGTGACCCGGCGCGGCACGTCGCTCACCGCGGACGCTCCACCAGATGGAGTGCTGCGACGTCCTGATCGTCGGCGGCGGGCCCGCGGGCTCGAGCGCCGCGTGGGC
>DATAGA010000017.1:0-7707 GCA_036257215.1 Myxococcota bacterium | reverse complement strand
GCGCAGGTTGGCCGCCACGTCGTCGGTCGAGGTCATCTGCACGACGCCCGCGCGCATGGAGGCAGGATAGCGCCGCGCGAGCGCGGCTCGCGCGACGCGCTTCTAGGTGAGCCGGAAGTCCTCGGGGTTGATGCCCGTGCGCCGGATCACGTCGTAGAAGTCCTTGCGATCCTTGCGCGCGAGCCGCGCCGCGCGGCTGATGTTGCCGCCGCAGCGGCGCAAGAGGCTCTCGACGTAGCGCGTCTCGAACGCGCGCTTCGCCTCCTTGAAGGAAGGCGGCGCGTCGCCTTCGCGCGCGAGCAGCAGCGCCTCCGCGCCGATCGCGCCGCGCCCCGAGAGGCGCACGGCGAGGCGCACGCGCTCGCGCAGCTCGAGGACGTCGCCCGGCCAGATCTCGCTCAAGAGCTGCGTGCGCGCCTCTGCGGTGAAGCCGATTGGAGTGAAGCCGGACTCCTCTGCGAACGCGGCGAGGAAGTGAGCCGCGAGCGGCAGGATGTCCTCCGGCCGGTCGGGGAGCGGGACGAGTCGGATCTCGTGGTGGTGCAGCTCGGCGAAGACCGCGCGCTCACGGAACGCGGTGTCGCACGTGCACACGAGGCGCGCGTGCAGCGGGCGCGCGGAGGCGCTCCCTTCGCGCCGGAAGCTGCGCGCTGTGATGGCGCGCACGAGATCGGCGAGCGCGTCGCCGCGCAGCTGCTCGACGCCCTCGAGGACGAGCGTCCCGTTGCCCGCGCGATCGAGCGCACCGAGGTACTCGCCCGGCAGCGCCGGGTAGACGCCCTCGGCGCAGCCGAAGATCTCGCGTCGCTGCAACGCCTCGGGAATGCTGGCGCACGCGACGCGCTCGAACGGCGTCTCCGCGCGCGGCCCCCAGAGGTGGACCGCGCGGGCGACGAGCTCGACGTCGCTCCCGGACGGTCCACTCACGATGGTCGGAAGGTCGGTGCGCGCGGCGGCGGTTGCGGCCTGGATCACGTTCCGCGTCGCGCTGCTCGCCCCGACGATGTAGTCCTCGCGCCGCCGCCCGGCCGAGCGGCTGCGGTGAGTGGTCCCCAGCGCCGGCATGCTCACCCCGTCGATCCGCGGCGAACCGTCGGCCTTCTCCACGGTCTCCGCCATGGCGCCCCTCCCCGTCACGCGGCTCAAACCTATTGGGAATCCGGGGGTGTTGTCAATCAAATTGCGAGTCCCGGACGGATCTCTGCGGCGCTTGACCGCGAGCCGGGCCGGGGGATCATCCGCCCGTGTCCCGGGAGCCCGCCCCCCCGCCGGCGGCCGCCGCCGGCCGGATCCGCCGCCTGCCCGACGCCCTGGTGGACCAGATCGCGGCGGGGGAGGTCGTCGAGCGCCCGGCCTCGGTGGTGAAGGAGCTGGTCGAGAACGCCCTCGACGCCGGCGCCGGCCGGGTCCGGGTGGAGGTCCGCGAGGGGGGCCGGGACTTCCTGGCGGTCACGGACGACGGCTGCGGGATGACGCGCGGGGAGGCGCTGCTGGCGCTCGAGCGCCACGCGACCAGCAAGCTCGCGAGCGCCGCGGACCTGGCGCGCATCGCCACGTTCGGGTTCCGCGGCGAGGCGCTCCCGGCGATCGCGTCGGTCTCGCACCTCACGCTCCGGACGCGGGCGCCGGGGGAGGGGGAGGGCACCGAGGTCGAGGTCGACCACGGCCGCGCCGGCGCGCCCCGCGCGGCGGGCCTTCCGGTCGGGACGCGGGTCGAGGTGGCGGCGCTGTTCGGGTCGGTGCCCGCCCGGCGCAAGTTCCTCAAGGCCGCGGCCACCGAGTGGACCCACGTCGCCGACTGGCTGTCGCGCGTCGCGCTCGCGCGCCCCGACGTGCACCTCGACGTCGCCCGCGAAGACCGGCCGGCCTGGAGCTGGCCCGCGACGGCCGATCCGCTGGCGCGCATCGCGGCGGTCCTCTCCGAGCGCGAGGCGGAAGGGCTCGTGGCCGCCGCGCTCGAGCGGGAGGGCCTGCGCTTGCGCGGCTTCGTGTCGCGGCCCGACGCCCACCGCCGCGGCGCCGACGGCCTCTACCTCTACGTGAACGGCCGACCCGTGCGCGACCGGCTACTGCGCCACGCGCTGCTCGAGGCCTACCGCGACCTCCTGCCCCGCGGCCGCTTCCCGACCGCAGTGCTCGAGCTCGACGTCCCGCCCGAGGCGGTCGACGTGAACGTGCACCCGGCGAAGTGGGAGGTCCGCTTCGCGGAGCCGCAGGTGATACACCGGGCCGTGTCCGCGGCGGTGCGGCGCGCCATCGAGGCGCGCGGCTGGCTGGTGACGGGCGCACCCGGCGCGGCCGCGGCGGAGACGAACGAGAGAACGGACGGCGGCTCGGCGGGCAGCGGACCCCGCTCGTGGCCGCTCCCGTGGCGCGAGGGCACGCCGGGTCGCGCGGAGGTCCGCTGGGACGAGACGGCTGTGCGCCTCGCGCGCGCCGGCGACGGTGACGCGCCGGCGTCCGCCGGGGCGCCCCCCGGCGACTGGCTCTTCGCCCGCGAGAGCGAGCCCGCGGCGGCGCCCGCCGCGGCAGCTCCGCCGCGCTTTCGGGACCTGCGCCCGCTCGGCCAGCTCCTCGGGAGCTACCTCCTGCTCGAGGACGCGGGTGGGCTCGTGCTCGTGGATCAGCACGCCGCCCACGAGCGGGTGCTCTACGAGGGGCTGCGGGCGGCCTGGCTCGCGGGCGGTGTGGAGCGTCAGCTCCTCCTCGTCCCGCTCGCCGTCGAGCTCGACGCGGCGAGCCGCGCCGCGCTCGACGCTGCCGGCCCCGCGCTCGTGCGGTTCGGCTTCGAGCTCGAGCCGTTCGGCCCCGGCGCGCTGCTCGCGCGCGCCGTGCCCGCGCTCCTCGCCGACCGCGACCCCGTCGCCCTCGTGCGCGGCCTCGGCGACGAGCTGCGCAGCGGGACGCTCGCGGTGGGGGAGGGCGCTCCCGACGGCCCGGGCTCGGTGCGGCTGCTCGAGGCCGCGGACCGCCTGTTCGCGTCGCTCGCGTGCCACGCCGCTCGCCGCGCCGGCGACGTCCTTCCGGCGGCCGAGCAGCGCGCGCTGCTCGAGGCGCTCGACGCGATCCCGTGGGCGCCCACGTGTCCGCACGGGCGGCCCGTCGCGGTGCCGTTCTCGCTCGCGGAGATCGAGCGCCGCTTCGGCCGGCGCGGCTGATCCGGTCGGGCCGCCGGCTAGCTTTTCGCGATGAGCGAGCCGAGCGTCGCGCGCCCCGAGCGGCCGCGCGTAGTGGTCGTCGCCGGCCCCACCGGCGCGGGCAAGTCGAGCCTCGGCCTGCGCCTCGCGCGTCGCTTCGGCGGCGAGATCGTGAACGCGGACTCGATGCAGGTGTACCGCCACCTCGACATCGGCACCGCCAAGCCGACGCCGGCCGAGCGCGCGGCGGTCGTCCACCACCTGCTCGACGTCGCCGATCCGGCCGAGCAGTTCAACGCCGGGCGCTTCGCCGCGCTCGCCGACGCCGCGATCGCGGACATCGCGGCACGCGGGCAGCGCGCCTTCGTGGTCGGCGGCACCGGGCTCTACCTGCGCGCGCTGCTCGAGGGCCTGCTCGCCGAGGCCCCGGGCGACCGCGACGCGCGCCACTCGCTCGAGGCCGAGCTCGACGAGGCCGAGGCGGAGGGCGATCCCGAGCGGCTGCACCGCCGCCTGCGGGCGCTCGACCCCGACGAGGCGGCCCGCATCCATCCGCACGACCGAAAGCGCACCGTGAGGGCGCTCGAGCTCCAGCGCGCGACGGGCCGGCGGCCCTCCGAGCTGCGCCGCGAGCACGGCTTCGCCGAGCAGCGCTACGAGCGGCTCTTCCTCGTGGTCGACCCCGGCCGCGACGAGCTGGCCGAGCGCATCGACCGCCGCTGCGAGGCCATGATCGCGGCGGGCCTGCTGCAGGAGGTCCGCCGCCTGCGCGAGCAGGGCTACGGTCCCGAGCTGCCCTCGATGCAGGCGATCGGCTACCGCCACATGCAGCCCGTGATCGAGGGCCGCGACACGCTCACGCACGTCCTCGAGCAGATGCAGCGCGATACGCGCCAGTTCGCGCGGCGCCAGCGCACGTGGTTCCGCGGCGTCCCCGACGCCGTGTGGGTCCACCCGGACGACTGGGACGGGATCGAGGCGCGCGTCGCCGCGTTCTTCGCGGCGGACGCGCGAGAAGGCGCCGCCGCGCACGGCGCCTAGCGGGGCTCACCAGTCGTCGCCGGCGCTTCCTTTCCGGATCGGATAGCCGACCGAGCCGGCTTCGCCGGCTCCCGTCGGCTAGCCGGCGCCCGCCGTCGTGTAGTCGACGGCGAACTTCACGTCGTAGATCCCGTTCTGCCAGTCCACGAGCGCGTCGTTGTCGAGCGAGGGGTCGAAGAGGGGATCGAGGTCGGCCTCGAACGGGAGCAGGACGATGCCGGGCCCGAACTCGAGCACGCCGGCCACGCCGCGCAGCACCCCGGCCCCGATCTGCACCATCGTGTTCCAGGCGAAGCCCGGCAGCGGGTAGAAGATCCGCACGGCCGTGCTGTCGCCGATGTCGCGCATGTTGCGCTGGATCGTGTACGCCGAGACGATCGGCGCCGTCGCGACGTCGAGCGGCCACTGCGTGAGGTTCTCGATCGAGCGCTTCAGCGTCTTGGGCGAGGCGGCCGCCGGCGCGACGGGCAGGGCGAGCAGTCCGAGAGCGAGCAGGGCCACGGCGAGGACACGGGTCACGGCGCTTCCTCCAGAGTCCGGGGCGCGGGCCCGGCGCACGCGCGGCCGCCTGGCGCCCCCCACCCGGGCGGCGCTCGGGCACCCCGCGCGGCAGGCTACGACCGGCCTCCTCGCGTTGTCAAGCAAACTCCGCCCGGAACACGAGTTGCGTGGCGGAGTTGCGGATGACGCGCTGCGCTGGTCCGGGCCGGGGGCGGGTGGCACCCTGGGGCGATGGCCGAGCTTCCCATCGTCGCGATCGTCGGCCGGCCGAACGTCGGGAAGTCGACGCTCTTCAATCGCTACGCCGGCCGCCGCCGTGCGCTGGTCCTCGACGTCCCCGGCGTGACGCGAGACCGGCTGGTCGAGGAGGTCGAGGTCGGCGGACGCCGGCTGCTGCTCGTCGACACCGCGGGCCTGCACTTCGAGCGCGACGCTCGGATCGACGCCGCGGTGCAGGCGCAGGCCCAGGCGGCGATCGCGCAGGCGGACGCGATCGTCTTCGTCGTGGACGGGCAGGTGGGCCTCCTGCCGGAGGACGAGGAGCTGGCGCGGGCGCTGCGCAAGACGCAAAAGCCGCTCGCCGTCGCAGTCAACAAGATCGACCGGCCGGCGCACGAGGCGCGGGTCGGCGAGTTCCACGCGCTCGGCTTCGAGCGCGTGCGCGGCGTCTCGGCGGAGCACGGGAGCGGGGCGTTCGACCTGCTCGAGGAGCTCGTCGCCGAGCTGCCGGCCCCGGGCGAGCCCGCGGGCGCGCCGCGCGCAGAAGGCGGCGCGCTGCGCGTCGCGATCGTCGGGCGCCCGAACGCCGGGAAGAGCTCGCTGCTCAACCAGATCCTCGGTGCCGAACGCGTGGTCGTGTCGGAGGAGCCCGGCACGACGCGCGACGCGATCGACATCCGCGTCGAGCGCGACGGCCACGCATTCGTCTTCATCGACACGGCGGGGCTGCGTCGGCCCGGCCGTCGCGACCGGCTGGCGGAGCGCGGGAGCGCGCTCATGGCCCTGCGCGCGATCGAGGACGCCGACGTCGCGCTCGTCGTGGTCGACGCGGCGGAGGGTCCGACCGACCAGGACGCGCGCGTCCTCGCGCTCGTCGCGGAGCGCGGGCGCGCGGCCGTCGTCGTGCTCAACAAGTGGGACGTCGTCGCCGCGGACGGACCGGAGCGGGCGAAGCGGGTGCGTTCGGAGCTCGAGCGCCACCTGCCCGGGCTCGCGCACTTTCCCGTCGTCACGCTCTCGGCGAAGACGGGCCGCGGTCTCGGCCGCCTGTTTCCGGCGATCCGGGGCCTCGGCGAGGCGTTTCGCCGCAAGATCCCGACCGCCGAACTCAACCGCTGGCTACAGGAGACCGTCGCGCTCCACGAGCCCGCGATGGCGCAGCGCGGGACGCGCAAGCGCCCGCTCAAGTTCTTCTACGCGACGCAGACCGGCGTCGGCCCGCCCACCTTCACGCTCTTCTGCACCGAGCCCGAGTCCGTGCAGCCGTCGTACCGGCGCTTCCTCGAGAACCGCCTGCGCGAGCGCTTCGACTTCGAGGGGGTGCCGCTGCGGCTGCGGCTTCGCTCGCGGCGGGAGCGCGAGCCGGGACGGGGACGGCGCGGCGCGCCCGCGGCGCGCCCGCGGCCGCGCTCGGACCGCGCGGGCCGCGCGCACTGACGCAGCGTCGCGGCGCGCCGGGCGGCGCCGCGGGGTCCAGCTGATACACTCCGCCGCCCGCTCGGGAGGCCCCGGGCAGCCGAGGAGCCATGGCGCGACGTCCGGACCGCGAGCAGGGCGTCGACGCGTTCGAGGAGATCGAGAGTCTCGTCGAGCGCGGAGCGCGCTGGGTGGCCGAGCACCCGGGCCCGGTGCTCGCCGCGCTCGCGCTGATCCTCGCCGTCACGGCGGCGGTCGCGACGACGCGCTGGTGGAACGAGCGCACCGAGCGGCGCGCGAGCGAAGCGGTGGCCGACGTGCGCGAGGGGTTCCTGCGCGCGATGGGCGCCGAGCCCGGCGCGATCTCGTTCGCCGAGCCCGCGAACCCCGAGACCGCGCGCCAGGCGCGCGAGCAGTACGCCGCGCGCTTCGCGGAGGCGGCCGCGGCCCACACGGGCACGGCCGCCGCGGTGGAGGGCTGGCTCGAGGCGGGCAACCTGCGCGAGGCGCTCGGGCAGCACGACGCCGCGCTCGAGGCCTGGCAGCGCGCCGTGACCGAGGCGCCCGCGGACTCCGCGCTGCGCGGACTGGCGCTCGAGCGGCTCGCGCGCGGGCGCGAGGCCCAGGGCGACTTCACGGGCGCGGCCGCGGCGTTCGAGCAGGCCGCGGCGATCGAAGACTTCCCGCTGCGCCACTACGCCATGGCGGACGCCGCGCGCACGTACGCGCTGGCCGGCCAGCGCGAGCACGCCGTCGCGCTCGCCGATCGCGTCGAGGCCGAGGCCCCCGGGCTGCGGCTGCCCGAGCACGTGAAGGCGCGCCTGGCCGAGCTCCGCGCGCGCTGAGCCCGATGTGACACCGGCCGCGCCGGCTGTCCGTCCGGTGCTGCGTCGCCTCGGGCTGGGGTCGGCCGCGCCGCGCATTCTCGGTCGTCGGGCGGCGTTAGTCCTGCTGCCTGCACTCGCAACGCTGCTCTTCGCGGTCACCTTCGAACAAGGCATGCGGGGTACCGACGATCTCGACTACGCGGACGACGCGATTGCCCTCCTGGGCGGTGAGGGCTCGGCGCCGATGCTCCCACCCCACCACCACGACGCACGGTTGGGCGTCATCCTCCCGCTGGCGGCGCTCTTCTTCGCCGTGGGCACGAGCGATCTCTCGATCACGATCCTGCCGCTCGCCTCGACCGTCCTCACCGCAGCGCTGATCGCCTGGCTGGCCGGCCGCGTATTCGGCAGCCGGGTCGGCTTGGCGGGAGGGCTCCTGTACGCGCTGATTCCGATGACCGTCGACCTCGCGACCGTCTGCGTGCCCGAACCCGTGTTGTCCCTCGCGCTCTGCGCGGCCACCGCGTTCTACGTGCTGTCGGCGGAAGATCGGCATGGCATAGCCG
>DATAGA010000630.1:0-3387 GCA_036257215.1 Myxococcota bacterium | reverse complement strand
TACGTCATGAACCTGATGCACACCGGCCTGTGGCTGGTGGACCCGCGTCCGCGGCGCCTCCTCGCGGCGGCCTACGGGTGCCTGTGACGCGGCGACCGTCGCGCCGGCGCTTCCGTGCTCAGCGCACGTAGCCGAGCGCCTCGAGCTCGCGCCGAGTCTCGTGCCGCACGGCGTCGAGCTCCCCGGCGTCGCGGCTGGCGAGGCGCCGGACGCGGAGTTCTTCGTTCTCCGCCGCCAGCGCCCGGGCGCGCCGCGCCAGGCGCTCGGCGTCGGCGCGGCGCTCGGCGGCGAGGTCGTGCGTCTCGCCCGGGTCCTCGGCCAGGTCGTAGAGCGCTCCACCTCCGTCCGGCTGCGCGATCCACTTGAGCGTGCCCTCGACCACCGCCTCGTGACCGCGCCCGGTGTGGTTCGGGCTCCCGGCGTACGCGAAGCGCTCGCCGTCCCGGCCGCCCCGCAGCAGCGCCGCGAAGCTTCGGCCCTGCGCGTCGGCGCAGCAGTCGACGCCGAGAAGCTCGCGGAGCGTGGGGAAGAGGTCGGTCAGCGAGACCGGCGCCGCGATCCGGAGCCCCGGCGGGATGCCGGGGCCGGCCACGATCAGCGGCACGCGGAGCAGCTCGTCGTAGAGGCCCTTGCCGTGCAGGAAGATGCCGTGCTCCCCGAACGCCTCGCCGTGGTCGGAGGTGACGATCACGTAGGTGCGGTCCCAGAGCCCGCGTCGATCGAGCGCGTCGAAGAGCCAGCCGACCCGGCGGTCGACCCACTCGACCTCCCTCTCGTACAGCGCCCGCAGCAGCCGGTGCTCGGCCTCGTTCATCGACGGCGCGTGGCGCCGCAGTCGGTTCTCCGCGTTCTGGTGGCCGAGGGAGGCGTAGAAGCCGAGCGGGCGCGGAAGGCCCGCCGCCAGCGGCTCGAGGCCCGCCACGAGCTCGGTCGGAGGACTGTACGGCGCGTGCGGGTCGAGGATCCAGCGAACGGCGAAGAAGGGCTCCGGCGTCGCCGCGAGGAAGTCGAACATCGCGTACGTCCGCAGCGCTCCTTCGTCCCGGGAGGGAATCGACGCGGCCGCGCCGCCGTCGCCCGTCGCGTTCGGATCGAGCCGTGCGAAGCCCTGGAGCGCTCCGGTCCGATGGACGAGGAAGTTGTCGACGTCCGCCGCAGCGGCGTAGCCGCGCTCCGCCAGGACCTCGGCGAGCGTGTGGTGCTCCGCTCCGACGAAGTACACCGCGTCGCGCTCGGACGCCGGCCGGTCGGCGAAGCCTTCGGGATGACTGCCGGTGAAGAGCGCGACGGCCGAAGGCGGCGTCCACGGCGCGGCCGCGCGTGCGTTCTCGAACAGCGCGCCGGCCGCCGCGACGCGGCAGAGGTGCGGCGTCCGCGCATCGCCCCGGGAGCACGCGAGCGCGTCGGCGCGAAGGCTGTCGGACACGATCAGGAGGACGTTCGGCTCCGGCGCGGGCGCGCAGCCCGCCCCCGTCCCGAGCGCGGTCAGGGCCGCAAGCGCGCACGCGCGGAGCGATCGCATGCCGAAGGCGGACCCTAGCAGGGATCTTCGCGCGTACACTCGCGGGGCATGGATCCCGCGCCGCGCGCCGGCCGCTGGCAGTTCTGGATCGACCGCGGCGGCACGTTCACCGACGTCGTGGCGCGCCGGCCCGACGGCACGCTCGCGGCGTGCAAGCTCCTCTCCGAAGACCCGGAGCGCTACGCCGACGCCGCGTTGGCCGGCATCCGGCAGGCGATGGGGCTCCCGCTCGGCGCGCCGCTCCCGACCCGCGAGATCGAGAGCGTGCGCATGGGGACCACGGTCGCCACGAACGCGCTGCTCGAGCGCAAAGGCGCGCCGACGCTGCTCCTCGTGACCCGCGGCTTCCGCGACGCCTTGCGCATCGCCTACCAGAACCGGCCGCGGCTGTTCGACCGCGAGATCGTGCTTCCCGAGATGCTCTACGAGCGCGTCGAGGAGGTCGACGAGCGGGTGGACGCGCAGGGGCGCGTGCGCGTTCCGCTCGACGCGGCGGGCGCGGCGCGAGCCCTGGCCGACGCGTACGGCGCGGGGCTGCGCTCGGTGGCGATCGCCCTCATGCACGGCTACCGCTTCCCGGCCCACGAGGCCCTGCTCGCGGAGCTCGCGGAGGCGGCGGGGTTCACGCAGATCTCCGCCTCGCACCGCGTGAGCCCTCTCATGAAGCTCGTCGGGCGCGGCGACACGACCGTCGCGGACGCGTACCTCTCCCCGGTCCTGCGCCGCTACGTCGCCCAGATCTCGGACGCGCTGCAGGGCGTGCGCGTGCTCTTCATGCAGTCGAACGGAGGGCTGGCCGACGCCCGCCGCTTCCAGGGCAAGGACTCGGTGCTCTCCGGTCCGGCGGGCGGCATCGTCGGGGCCGCGCGCGCGGCCGCTGCCGCGGGCTTCGACCGCATCGTCGGCTTCGACATGGGCGGCACGTCCACGGACGTGTCCCACTACGCCGGCGAGCTCGAGCGCACGTTCGAGACGGAGCTCGCGGGCGTGCGCCTGCGCGCGCCCATGCTCCGCATCCACACGATCGCCGCGGGCGGCGGCAGCGTGCTGCGCTTCGACGGCTCGCGCTACCGCGTCGGGCCGGAGTCCGCCGGCGCGGACCCCGGTCCCGCCTGCTACCGGCGCGGCGGACCGCTCACCGTGACCGACGCCCACGTGATGCTCGGGCGCATCCAGCCCGGACACTTCCCGCGCGTGTTCGGCCCGGCGGCCGACGCGCCGCTCGACGCCGAGGTCGTCCGCGCGCGCTTCGGCGAGCTGGCAACCCGCATCCGCGCCGCGACCGGGGACACGCGCTCGCCCGAGGCCGTGGCGGAGGGCTTCCTGGAGGTCGCGGTCGGCAACATGGCGAACGCCATCAAGCAGATCACGCTGCAGCGGGGCCGCGACGCGAGCGCCTACACCCTGTGCTGCTTCGGCGGCGCGGGCGGCCAACACGCCTGCCGCGTCGCCGACGCGCTGGGAATGACGCGCATCTTCGTCCACGCGCTCGCCGGGGTGCTCTCGGCCTACGGGATGGGGCTCGCGGACCAGGTCGTCATGCGAGAGCGCTCGCTGGAGCTCCGCCTCGAAGGCGGCGAATCGCTGCCCGCACTGTGGGCCGCGGCGGCGGCGCTCGAGGCCGATGCGGTCGCCGAACTCGGCGCGCAGGGCGTGGATCGCGCGCGCATCCGCACGCACGCCCGCGCGCACCTCAAGTACGAAGGCACCGACACCGCGCTCGTCGTCGCGCTCGGGACGGGCCCCGCGATGCGAGCGGCCTTCGAGGACGCGTACCGCGAGCAGTTCTCGTTCCTGATGCCGGGGCGCGCGCTGGTGGTGGACGCCGTTTCGGTGGAGGCCGTGGGCGCAGGCGAGCCGCTGGC